>NZ_JADPIU010000109.1:0-49851 GCF_023073075.1 Bradyrhizobium sp. 61
CTCCGTCCTCGAAATCGTCATACCACTTCTCCTAGGATTACCCCTAGGACCTGCAGCTATAACGTTCGTCAAACAAGGCGGCCTTCAATGGAGGGATACTTTGATCGTTGCTGTAAGTCGATTGCAGCAACACGGCAATTGAGCGCGCCCATGAGCAAACCGCTTCAAGCGTTTTCTTTAACCGTTGGCATTGTTGCGCTCTCATCGCTCGAAATGACCAGCCTGCATGCCAAGCAACAATGCAGCGCCGCAATGCCGCCAAATCCGCAAGGGCAATGGTGGTCCTACCGTATCATCGACGGACGAAAATGCTGGTACGCGGGCAAACCCATGCTGTCGAAAGCATTGCTGGAATGGCCTACAGAGCAGCGTCCCCAACCCGGTTCTCGCGGAGAAGCTACAGGTATCCTCATTGCTAACAAGCCCGGCAATCCTTTCGATGCACAAGCGTTGGCACTGAAAGAGGGCCCTGACACGTTTGAAGAGCGATGGCGTGCTAGGATCTCCATCTCCAACACTGGACACGACTGAACGATACTAATGACTTAGCGATCCTGCATCTCGCCTATCGTTGGCGAGGACTTTCGCGCCCGTTCCAGGCCGTCTGCTTCGTTACTCCAGCAATCCCGCGCACCGAGTTCTTCTAGAACAACGCGCCTCCGCAACCCGTGCGCAGCAGCCAAACGAGACCCTGCAATCAACCGATTGCCGAAGGGCTATTCAACACGCTGGCCCGCACGCCAGCCCATTTCCCAGAAGTCTGCCTCGAGCCGAGTGGCTTCCTTGAAGATGGCAATCAGTTCTGCCTCGCGAGCCGGCGTGGCGTAGAGATCGGCGAGATGCTCCAAATGCGCACGCGCTTTCGCCGCGACCTCCTGGTATGGCACGCCAGCGTACTCGTCGATCCAAATCCGATAGGAGTTCGTCCTAGCGTCCGCATCGGGTCGCGAGGCGAGCCGCGTTGCGATCTCCGCGTACCCGATCACGCAGGGGGCAAGTGCCACCTTGAGTGCCAGCAGATCGCCGCGCATTCCAGCATCGAGCACGTAGCGTGTGTAGGCCAGCATCTCGACCGCCGGAGGAGTTTGTTCAAGGTCACTCGGGGATAGACCCCAACCGGCACACAGCTTCACATGAAGGCTCATTTCGACATCAAGGATGGCCGACAGGCCGGCCGCAGCTTCACGCATGTCGGCAAGCTTGGGCGACTTGTAGACCGAGAGCGCGTAGGCGCGCGCAAACTCGATGAGGAACAGATAGTCCTGAGCAAGGTAGTGACGAAATGCGGCTTCAGGGAGCGAGCCATCTGCCAATCCGTTCGTGAAGGGATGCTCGGTGTAGGCCCGCCACTCAGCAGATGCTTCTGTCTTTAGACGCTCGAAGAAACTCACGATCCATTCCCGCCTGGCTTGCTTTCCTATGAACTTTTTTACTCACGTCCTATCAACGCGAGCCAAGACGCTGACCTTGGCAGACCGCGGCGACTAGCCGGCAGGATGCGAATGGAATTCGCTTGCCGTCGGTCGCCGGGAATGACTGCCGTTGTCACACTATCACCAACAGAACGAAATGCGCGGGAAAATCAACGGAGGCGGCCATTGTCCCGCCGCGCATAGCGGTCTCGTTGCAGATTCGAGTCCTGATACGTGCACTTTTCGTTCAAGTTCGCGCACCGCAAATCCGCTTGATGGCGCTAGACTGACTTGGATGATGGCGAATGTAATCGTCGCTCACTCATCGGCTAGAGATGCTCCGACAGAGCCGCTGATTAAGAGACGGATGATTTGCTAGGAAAATCTACGCCTGTTCCGATGCTGCCATGGCGTTACTCCTTCAAGCCGCTGGAGGCCACGCCGCGTACGAAATTTCGACGCATCAGCGAGAAGAACAGTGCGCTCGGAACCAGCGCCAGCGCCGCGGCCGCGCTGAGGCGACCGATGTCCACGGTGAAGCCGGTCTGAAACAAGGCGAGCCCAACCTCGAGCGTATAGGTTTCCTTGTTGGTCATGACGACGAGCGGCCACGCGAAGGCAGTCCAGGCCTGAAAGAACGCCAGCACGGCAAGAGCGCCCAACGGGCCGCGCATCAGCGGCAGCACGATCCGCAGGAAGATCCAGAACTCCCCCGCGCCATCCACCCGGGCAGCCTCCAGCAGCTCGTCAGGGATCGACGTCATCACATATTGCCGCACCAGGAAGATGCCGAAACTCATGATGAGATAGCCGACCAGGAGCCCGGGCCAGGTGTTCAACAGGCCGGCGGACTGGACGTTGAGATAGAGCGGGATCATGTAGACTTCGAAGGGAACGACCGCCGTCGCGATGATCACGCCGAAGATGACCGGGATCCCCGGTAGATCGAACTTGCCGAGCACATAACCTGCGATCGCCGATGTGGAGACGATGCTCGCGGTCGAGAGTGTCGCGAAGATCAGCGAGTTGCCGATCCAGCGAAACAGCGGCGTTTCGCGCAGGACGCTGACGATGTTCTCCAGCGTCGGCTGCTGCGGGATGACGGTCGGCGGCCACGCCAGCAGCTCCGGCGGCGTCTTGAACGCGTTGCTGATCAGGAAGACCAGCGGCAGGAGCATCATCAGGCTGACGACGCCAAGAACGGCGTCGATCACGAGGCCGACGGCACTGTTCTGACCAACGACGGACGGATGCTCGCGTTCGTGCTCGCTCATGCGCGACTCCTGTCGCGGAACAGCCTGAACTGCGCACTGGTCAAAATGAGGACGATGACGAGCAGTACGACGGCTTCGGCGGCAGCGTAGCCGACCCGGTAGTTACGAAAGCTGTTTTCAAGCATGTCGAGGACGAGGACTCGGACGAGACGCCCCGGCGCACCCTGGACATCCGATGCCAGCACGAAGGCCTGCGCATAGATGTTGTAGGACGAGATCAGCGTGATGACCGACACGTACAGCATGACAGGCTTTAGCAGCGGCACGGCGATGTGGCGGAAGGCCTGAAACGACGAGGCGCCGTCGAGGCGCGCGGCCTCGTAGAGCGCCTCCGGGACGTTCTTCAGTCCGACCAGGAAGATCAAGACGGCATAGCCGATCGCCTGCCAGGAGCAGAGAACGATCAGGCACACCAGCGACAGGACAGGGTCGAACAGCCACGACTGGGCCGGAATCCCGACAAGGCCGATCAGGGCGTTGAGCGGTCCGAGCCGGGCGTCGAAAATCCATTTCCAGGCCATCGCCGCCGGAACCAGCGAGACGACGTGCGGCAGGAAGACCGAGGCCTCATAGACGCCGCTGCGCCGCAGCCCCTGCCGGGTGTTGATCAAGGCGGCGAGCGCAAGCGCGACGGGGATGGTGATCGCTACGACGCTAAAGGCGATGATGGTGGTGTTGAAGATCGCTTCGAGAAACAGCGGGTCGCTCGCCAGCTCGACGAAGTTGGCGAAACCGACGAACGGCTTGCGCCGCGAGATGATATTCCACTGGAAGAGGCTGAGCCGCAGCGTCTCGATGATCGGATAGACGCGGATACAGCCATAGAGGCCGAGGACCGGAAGCAACGCCAGAACTGGAAACAGCCATTTCGGCGTGGTGCGCATGTATCCTCCGGCAAGCGCCGGTCAGCCGCCGGCGCCTGGATTGAGTGGGTCCCTGTCGATGGAGTCTAGGGTTTGGCCAGCAGGTCTTCCCGGGCCAGGATCTTGTCGCTCTCCTCAGCCGCGGCCTTCAGGAAAGCATCGATCGCGGCGTCGTTGCCGGCCAGCGATTTGTCGGTGAACGCCTTCTCCAGCCGCGCCGCGAGCCGGGTGAGGATTTCGCTGGCAGGGCTGATCGCCGGGACCGTGAAGAAGACGTGGCCAGGCGGCGTGTTGACGAAGGCGTCGAGCTGCGGGATTTTCTTGAGCACGGCGGAGTAGTCGAGGCCTTTGCGGTTCGGGACCCAGGCCGTGTTCTCGAGCAGCCAGAGCAGATTTTCCGGCTCGTTGGCCTTTTGCACGAAATCCCAGGCGATCTGGCTCTTGGGTCCCTTGTTCGGCACGTAGAGATCGACCGGGACCATCAGCGTGCCCTTGGGTAGTGGAGCCGTGGCGTATTTGAGATTGGGCGCCTTCTTGGCGACGTCGCCGATCACCCAGGATTCCCGGATGAACATCGCGGTCTGGCCGAGCTCGAAGGCCTCCGCATCCGCCTTCATCTCGGGCGTCACGGTACGGTAGACCACGACGTTGTCGAGATACTGCTTGAGTGCGGCGCGGCCGGCTGCGTTCGCATAGGCGGCGCGCCATTTTCCGCCCTTCTCCTCGAGCAGCGTCCCGCCGTGATTATAGAGAATGGTCCAGTACTTCTCCGCGATGCCCGAGCCGCCGCCGCTGAGACGCAAGCTCCATCCGCTCACCGTCGGCACGCCGGAGGCATCGCGCTGCGCGAGCTTCTGCGCATAAGCGGTGTAGTCGGCCATGGTCTTGGGCGGACCGTCGAGGCCAGCCTTGGCGAACATCTCGGTGTTGTAGAACAGCGCGCCCTGCCCCTGGAACAACGGCACACCGAAGATCTTGCCCTCGTACATGGCGGTCTTCACGCGCGTCATGTCGTAATTGGCTTTGACGAAATCGACGATCGACGCCGGCGGCTCCGGAATGAGGCCGGCCTCGAGATACCGTGCCGCCTCGACCTCCATCTCGATGACGTCCCCGGCCGCGCCGGATGGAAGCGACAGTGCCAGCCGCTTCTCGTGCTCGCGGAGCGCAATGGCCTCGACGCTGATTTCGAGATCCGGGTATTTGCTCTTCAGCTGGTCGCCGACGCGCTTGTAGAACGGGGCCAGATCAGGCCACCCGCTCCAGATGGTCAGCTTCTCCGCCGAAGCAGGAGACGCAAATGCCGGCACGGCGACAGCGAGCGCCAGCGACAGCGCGACCGACATCCATGACCGACGCCCCGAATTCGCCGGGCGAATGCTGTCCTCGGAACGCGTGATGTAGCCGAACCTGCCGACGGGTCTCATCATGAGGGTCATTCTCGCAATACAGGATGGGACAAATCCTGCGAAAAAGCTCGCATGCAACCGGTTGCGTGTCAATTGCGGTCCGTTGCCGCTTTCGAAGGCCATTGACTAAATCGTCAGCGGCCACGCCGCTTCAAAGGGGCCGGCCCGGTCGAGGCGCGAATGACGAGATGGGAATTCAGCTTGTGGCGGATCTCGCCCGACACGCCGCCATTCATCTGGCTCAGCAGCAGACCCACCGCGACGTCGCCGGCATCGGCGCAGCGCGCCGACACGGTGGTGAGCGGCGGATAGGTGGTTTCGCCGAGGACGTCGTCGCAGCCGACGACACTGAACGATTTGGGCACCTCGACATCGAGCGCAGCTAACCCTGCCATGAGGCCTTGAGCGACAAGGTCGTCGAACGCGATCGCCGCGGTGACGCCGCTGGCGACGATCTGGGTGGCCGCCAGCCGGCCGGTGTCGTAGGAGGGTGGACGCGCGGGCACGGCGATCACCTTGAGCCCGCGCTTCTCCGCCTCGCGCCGGACGGCGTTGCGCCGTTGCTGGTTCGACCACGACGTCGTGGGGCCGCTGACATAGGCGATGTGCCGGTGCCCCAGCTCGGCCAGATGCGCGATCGCAGCCGCCACGCCCGGCGCGGTGTCGATCAGGACCCGCGTAATGCCTTCGATATCGCGATTGATGAGCACCAGCGGCCGGCGCGTCGCATGACGGCGGATATGCTCTTCGTCCAGGCGCGACGAGGCGAGGACAAGTCCCTCCACCTGGCCGATGAAGCGGCCGACCAGCAACTCCTCACGCGCGGGATCTTCGTCCGAATTGCCGAGAAAGACGCACAGCCCGGCCTGGTCGGCGCGCAGTTGCGCCGCCCTGATCAGCGGTGGAAAGAACGGGTTCGCGACATCCGAGACGATGAGCGCGACGTTGCCGTGGCGTCCGGTCGAAAGCGCACGCGCGACCTGGTTCGGCACATAACCGAGCTTGCCCGCGACTTCCTTGACGCGCCGGACGGTCTCCTCGGTTAGCATCTCCGGCCGCGAGAAGGCGCGCGATACGGTGGCACGCGAAACCCCGGAGGCCTTCGCGACCTGACTGATCGTCGGCACGACCGATGGACGTCCCGCCCCACCGCTATCGGAATCGCGCTTCACCGCAGGCCGCCTCCTCTGCATCGCCTTCACCTAGACATGCCCCGGCCGGGGCCGGGGCGCAAGCTTGACATGCAACCGGTTGCATCACATTCTCTCCGCTCGAGGGTAAGTGCAGGCCCGGCAGACCATGGATGAGCATGACGGCTTCGGTGACTCCCTCAATCGCGACGTTTAAAACGCGGGATGCGATGGGCCGGGCGGCCGCCGCGGACGTCGCTGCTGCGCTCCGCGACCACCTCGGACGGCAGAGCAACGTGCGGATGATCTTCGCGGCGGCACCGAGCCAGGCGGAGGTGCTGGATGCCCTTGCTCGCGAGCGCGATATCGACTGGCGGCGCGTCACAGCCTTCCACATGGACGAATATCTCGGACTTCCCGCGGATGCGCCGGAGCGCTTCGGGGCTTGGCTGACGCGTCACTTGTTCTCGCGCATCGCTTTCGGCGCGGTTCACCTGATCGGGCAGGAGCCGGATCCGGAGCGGGTAGCAGCACGCTATGCGGCCCTTCTCGGCGAAGCCCCGATCGACATCATCTGCCTCGGAATCGGCGTGAACGGTCACCTCGCCTTCAATGACCCGCCGGTCGCCGATCTGCACGACACCAAGTCGGTCAAGATCGTCGAGCTCGACGCAGTGTGCCGGCAGCAGCAGGTTGACGATGAGTGCTTCCCGACGTTCGGGGATGTTCCGACACATGCGATCACGCTGACGATTCCCCGGCTCCTGGATGCCGACCGGCTGTTTTGCGTCGTGCCCGGCGCATCCAAACGCGCCGCCGTCGAGCGATCGCTATACGGTCCGATCGGGACCGAGTGCCCGGCGAGCGCGCTCCGCACGCACCCACGTTGCGCGCTGTATCTCGACCAGGATTCCACGCCGCCGCAGCTCTCACTGGCACCGGTACGCCCATGACAGATCCGGCAACGCGCGTTTCGGGCCGCGATCCGGAGACCGGACAGAATCGCGCCATCGTCATTCAGGACGGCCGGATCACGGACATTGTTCCCGGCGGTGACGATGACGGGCTGTGGCTGTCGCTCGGCCTGTTCGATCTGCAATTGAACGGCTTTGCGGGCTACGATCTCAATGGCCGCCCTGATCTCCGGACGGTCCGCGATCTCGTCACGGCCGTCCACAACAGCGGGGTGTCGCGTTTTGCCCCTACGCTCATCACGGCATCGCATAATGCGATCATCGATGCATTGCGCGCCGTTGCACAGGCGCGTGACAGCGATCCGTTTCTCAAGCACGCAATGCCCTTCGTGCATGTCGAAGGCCCGCACATCGCGCCAGAAGATGGTCCGCGCGGTGCGCATCCGGCCGAACATGTCAGGCCGCCGAGCCTCGACGAGTTCGATGCGTGGCAGGCGGCCTGCGGAAACCTCGTCGGCCTCGTGACGTTGTCGCCGCATTGGCCGGAAACGGACGCCTATGTGCGCGGCCTTCATGCGCGCGGCGTCCGTGTTGCCCTCGGCCATACAAACGCCGCACCGGATCAGATCTCCGCCGCCGTCGCGGCGGGCGCAATATTGTCGACGCATCTTGGCAACGGCATCGCCGCCACGCTGCCGCGACATCCCAACCCGATCTGGTCGCAACTGGCCGAGGACGGGCTGTGGGCGAGCTTCATCGCCGATGGCCATCACCTTCCCCGCGAGACCTTCAAGGCCATGCTGCGCGCAAAGGGGCTGGAGCGAGCGATCCTGGTGTCGGATGCCGCCGCGCTCGCGGGTTGCACACCCGGAATCTACGACGCGCCGATCGGCGGCAAGGTCGAGTTGAAGGCGAACGGCCGGCTGGAAGTCGTCGGCACATCCTTTCTGGCGGGCGCAGCCGTCAGCCTCGTGTTCGGAGTAGCCACGGCAAGACGCATGGCCGGATTGACCCTGGCAGAGGCGCTGAGGCTCGCAACGGTCAATCCGCGTATCCCGTTCAACCTTCCTGCGCTGACGGTGGGTGCGCCGGCCGATCTGCTGCGCTTCCATCTCGGCGAGGATGAATCTCTCGTGCCCGAGACGGTCTATGTCGCGGGCCGTCCTTATCGCTGCAACTCTTGAGGACTGAGACATGAACCGGCTTCGCATCGGGTTGATCGGTCCGGGAGCGATCGGCGAAACACACGCGCGGGCAATACGGGCGCTCGACGATACCGTCTTGTCCGCGATCGCCGGCGGCACGCCTGAGCAGATTGCTGCGTGCATGAATGGCGAGGACGTTCCGGCATTCGCGACCACCGAGGCGATGCTCGCGAATGCCGGGATCGACGCGGTCGTGGTCTGCACCCCAAGCGGCGCGCATCACGACGTCGCGCTTGCTGCGATCGAGGCGGGGCGGCACGTGCTGGTCGAAAAGCCACTCTGCGTCGATCCGATTGAGGCTGCGTCCCTGGTCCGCGCCGCCGAGCGCTCGCAGCTGACCTGTGGCGTGGTTTCGCAGCGCCGTCTCGAACCGCAGCACCAGGCGATCAAGACCCTGCTCGACACTGGCCGGCTCGGACAGCCGCGCCTGATCGAGGCGGCGCTCCATTGGTACCGCTCCGACGCCTACTACGCGGAGAAGCCGTGGCGCAGCGAAGCGGAGCATGGCGGCGGCTCGCTGTTCAATCAGGGCGTTCACAATCTCGACCTGATGCTCTGGCTGTTCGGAGCCGTCGACAGCGTTCAAGGCAAGACGACGACGCTCGGACACGCACACGCCGTCGAGGACACGACGGCGGCGCTGCTGTCTTTCGCATCCGGCACGCTCGGCGTGATCGTGACGAGTACGGCGCTGCCTCCGGGACGGCCGGCCATGCTTCGACTGTTCACCGATCGCGGCAGTTGCGAGCTCGCAAACGACAGCATCGTGCGCTGGGATTTTGCTGATGTTGCCGAGTCGCCAAGCGCGGCCGGGGTTGGGAGCGCCGCGAGCGATCCCAAGGCGATCGGGATCGAAGGACATATCGCGCAATGGCGCGACTTCGTTCAATCCGTCCGGGAGCGACGGCCGCCTGCGAGCACGTTCAGGGATGGATTCGAGGCTGCGAGACTGGTTGACGCCATCTATCGCTCGGCTTCCGAAGGTCGCGCCGTCAGCCCCAATGAGATCGCAGCGGAGGCCATTCATGCCAGCTAGCTCCGAGATGCTCGACATCGCCATCATCGGCGCAGCCCACCCGCATGTCGAATACGTGCTTTCAGAGATCGCGAACCGCCCCGATGTCAGGGTCGTGGCCGTCGCCGATCATGACCCAGCGCGGCGCACCGAGCTCGAACGACGTACGAAGATGCCCGGCTACGCCGACCCGAATGCGCTTCTGGATGCGCATCGGGTTCGGGCCGCAGCAGTCTTCACCGAATTCGGTCTTCGCGCTCCAATCGTCGTCGAACTTTTACGCCGCGGCATCTTCGCGATCGCCGACAAGCCCATGGCTGTGACCCTGGCCCAGCTTGCGCTTATCGAGGAGGCGCTCGCCGGGCGCAATTTGCTCACTCTTCTGCTCGAGAAGCGGTTTTATCCGGTGACGCTCGCACTCCGATCCGTGATCGACAGCGGCGAACTTGGAGACATTGTATCCATCACTGCAACCGGGCCGCACAAGCTGGTCCCAAGCCGACGTCCAGCGTGGATGTTCGAGCCATCAACTTATGGCGGTATCCTCGCTGACCTCACGGTCCACGATATTGATCTGGCCCTTTGGTTGACGGGATACACCAGCGGCACGATCAGCGGCTGGATTTCGTCGACCCCGGCTGCCGGCACGACGAACTTTCCCGCGCTGGGGCGTGCTATTCTCGCCTGCGATGGCGGACCGGAATTCGTGATCGAAGTTGACTGGATCCAGCCCGAAGCATCGCCACGGCACGGCGACTATGCCATGCGGATCTCCGGGACAAAGGGTCGTGCTGACGTTCTGTTCGCGGAAAATCGACTGCTCGTCGAGACGGCGACGAGACCCCGGCGCGAAATCGACCTGCCCGTGGGCGCCTCGCCCGCCAGCTTCGTCTTTGATCATCTCGCCCGCGGCGAGACCTTGCAGATTGCGGCAAACGAGGCCCTGCGCGCCACGCGTATCGCAATACTTGCTCAGGAGAGTGCGGCCAACGGCGGAAAACCCATGCGGTGGAGTTAACCAATGGCAAGCTGCTGCTTGCAGTGTTCGATGAGACTGGCGAGACCTTGTTCCCGGAGCTGATGGCCGAGCTCGACGAAATCAAGCAGACGACCGTGTGCGGCTTGGTCTTTCGACGCGACCATTCGCACCGGCGGTCACCTACCCCGCTGCCCCGGATCACAACCAAGCAGGATCTTCGCTACCTACGCGGGGTCGTGAAGAAGATCGTCCGTGCAGCCGATCTCCGTGAAGAGCTGTCCTTCACATCATTCCGCCACGGCGGCTTTACCGAGGGAGCCGACAGCGATCTGACGGACGCTGAGCTCGGCCGCCATCGCTCGTCGCGGCAGTTGCCGACCTATGCAAAGCGCACACGGAAACAGCTAATTTCCGGCACGAAGAAACGGCGAGAAGAAAGAACAAAGACAGCCGGTTTGTCGGAATAGCCACGGCGCGTCTGTCGGAATGACGACCGTGACAAACCCCTAAGCTATTGAAAAGCTTGGTGGGCGCACCAGGGCTCGAACCTGGGACCCGCTGATTAAGGGTCAGCTGCGGTTTCAATGACTTGCCGGTCGCATCCCAGGCTTATGCGGCTGAAAATGGGCGTCCGTCGGACGATCATAATCCGTCAACGCGCTGCCGGTCAGCCAGGTGTGCCGAGCTCGACGTTGTATCGTCGAATTCGGGAGATCAACGTCGTGCTTTCGAGCCTCGGGCCGCTGGAAGGAAATACCCGGATGCTCCTGGAGCGGGTCTGCCCAAGTCCGGACCTTGACAGCACCGCTGTCGCTCCAGCGAAAATCGCGGCATTTCCAACGGGAGAACGCGTTGTCGCTGATCGCTAGCGAGGCGGCGACTCGCATTGAAAGCTCCGTCAAGGATTGACGAGCTTCCTGCGAACGGCGTAGCGGACGAGCTCGGCCGTCGATGACATTCTGAGCTTGCGCATCGCTGACGCGCGGTGGGTCTCGACGGTCTTTACGCTCAGCTTCAGGATGACGCCGATCGACTTGTTGGTGTGTCCCTCTGCAATAAGCTGGACAACGCCCTGCTCGCGCGCGGTGAGCAGCATGTCGGACGTATTTTGCTTGCCGGCCTGGTATTCGTGGAGCAACTTCTCCAACAGAACGCCCGTGAAGTAAGGTCTGCCATCGAGCAAGGCCTCGATCGCGAAGATCAGGTGCCTACTGGCGTCCGATTTGAACAGGAAGCCGCGAACACCAGCCAGGATGGCTTCAGTCAGCAATTCCTCATTCTCGTGCATCGTCAGGATCAATACTTCGGTGCGCAGGTGCATCGACTTGAGGCGGCGGCTGACCTCAAGTCCGTTCATCAGCGGCATCGAATAGTCGGCTATCACGACGTCCGGACGCGTCTCCACCGCCACGGCCACAGCCTGCTCGCCGTTGGTCGCCTCTCCGCTGACGATCCAGTCTGAGCGGGTCTCAACGATCGCTCGGAGCCCGGAACGTACGACTTCATGATCATCCGCAATCACGATGCGTTTCACGGCGTCGTTCCCGTATGCGGGCCCAGAACCTGTCGGGCAATGGATGGAGATTTCCAGCAGTCAAGTGTGCCAATCTACCGATTATCCTTCAATGGGTTATCCTGCAAAACCCTGATATCCCGGGGCGGATGTACCAAACATCGGCGTTTCCAATCAGACATCGACGGGTCTTGCCCGCGCGCAGCCCAAATCGGACCGCTACACGATCATCGTCGATCAACCTTCATTTCGTGGAGGGAACTCCGGGAACCGACGGACAGAGACTGCCTGCCCTCGGGGTCCCTGATCTCCGTCATTCCGTGCACACGCTGGCTTATGATTTCAGTGACGCGCGCCGGCTGCGCCTTTTGGTCATGAGACCATGCGGGAACACCGCGCACAGCGTCGTGCCGGAATGTCGCGGTGCAAGATCGGACCGGATCTCGAACGTGCCCCCAAGCTGCTTAAGTCTCGCTCTCATGGCGGGAATGCCGACACCGGGCGATATCGCACCGTTGCCACGTTTTGTGTGATCGACCGGAAAACCGCGCCCGTTGTCGCTGATCGTCAGATGGAAGTGCCCCTCGATCGCCTCGACGACGATTCTGACCTCCGTCGCCTTCGCGTGGCGGAATATGTTCGTGAGCGCCTCCTGAATGACCCGCAGCACCGAGAGCTGGCTCGCGTAAGGTAGCTTATCGACGGCGGCGGGTATCCTCGTGCTCACCCGCAACGACGTACGTGCACCAACCCCCAAGGCATGCTGCTCGATCGTCGCCTTGAGTCCCCGGTCCGTCAGATCCTGGGGGTGGAGCAGATAGGTCAGGGAACGGATTTCCTTGAGTGCCGCGTCGATCGACGCGTCGATATCATCGCAAAGCCGCTCGACGCCGCGCGGGTTATCGAGGCAAGTGCGGACACGCATCACACCAAGACTGGCGGCAACCAGCTCCTGGCATGTCGAATCATGGAGCTCCGATGCGATCCGCTGGTGGATGTCCTCGCGGATGGACATCAGGCTGACGTCCCCGTGAAGGAAAGCAGCCTCTTCAGTCACACAGTCGAGCCCCTCCTTGTGGAGTAACCGATGACCGCCAATCAACCGGGCCGCATTGCCGGCCATGGGATGGAGGATCGGAACAACGGTTGTCTCGACATCCCGCAGCAAGCCGCCGAGCATCAGACTGTGCTGGATTTTGGCCTCGGTTCCTTCCGCAAGACATGCCTGGAGGATTTCACAGAGACGCTCGGCGTCTTCCTTGGCAAGGCATTCGAAGACGTCCAGCTCTCGGACCTCCTGCTGCGACATTCCAAGGAGAGCCTCGAAGGCCTGATTGATTGCCTCGTACACGAAGCGCCCGCCACGTGAGGGGCGGACCGCGAAAAGGAGCTCTTCGGAATGTGTCCAATACGAGCGATCGCCAATTGCGTCCTGGCCAATCAGGTGATCGTCGATAAAGGGACGCGCCGGCTCGCAAGCAGGAGAACTGTGTGGCTTCACGGTACGCACCCAACTTTCCGGGTCGTTTTCGAGGTCGAACTCAACGCTCAATCTCGAAGCTCCCCTCTCCAGTCGTCCCAGCATCGATCACTGGACTACAGGAAACGCCCTAGGGGAGAGACCGGATTATACGCTCGATCTTACCCTCAGCCAGCAGGTTGTATTCTCCGAAGACCAAAACCTTGCATAACTGACATGAATTCCGGCATATGACTATGCAGTTCGTGCCACGCAAATATGGCGGCGACACCCAAGACGCGACGATACGGGACGCAACGCACAGTGGTGGGATTGTGAGCCATTTCGATTTCACGCCCCCCTCCCTATCCTGAGATCGCTTTCTGCGCTGCAGGATGATGTTGAGCCGACCGAGCGCGATGCAACTGCGCTGCGGTACAACCGAAATGGCACAATCTCGCCGAAAATTTCGACCTTCGATGGAGCCGGCTTGCGATCGCTGAAATCAAGCGCAAAACTCGATGTGCCCTGAACGTGCCAACAGGAGGCTTGCGTGCGAACATTCCGAGCGCTTTGCGGCGTTGCATCAATCGCAATATTTGCCGGTCCGGCTTTGGCGCAGACACCCGCCAGTCAGGAGCAGAAACCTTCCATGGAAGAGCTGATGCGCCGTCTCGATGCGCTGCAAGCCCGCGCAACAGAAGGTGACAAGCTGATCAGCGCGCTGCGCCATCGCGTCGACGAACTCGAAACGCGCGATAAGCATTCGAAGTCCCAAGCCGCCACCGCACGTCGTGACGTCGTCGCACCGACCGCCGGGCAAAAGCCGCCTGCGATTCCGGTTGCGTCGACTGAGCCGCGAATGACTGCGAGCGCTGCGGTCCCTCCACAAGCCGCGGCGGCGCCCATTCCGGGCCTGCGTCCGCCCGAACCGATGGGCAGTCAGTTCGACGGCGAAGGCGAGGACGCGCTGCGTTCCGATCTCCCGGGTTTGTCCTTGCGCATCCCGGGTTCGCAGTCCGAGGTGCGATTCTACGGTTTCGCGAACGTCAATGGCTACCACGACTTCAATGGCCGCAATCAGTCCGATGCGCCGACAGTGCAAACCATTCCGCTTTCCGGAAGCCCCGCCGACATCCAGGGAGGCGATACCGGATTGTCCGCCCGGTTCAGCCGCATCGGTATGGATACGCGCACGGCGACCGCCTGGGGCACTCTCGAAACCCGCTTTGAAGGCGACTTCGGCGGGGGCACGGCAGCCTCACCCAATGCGGTCTTTCGGCTCCGCCAGGCCTGGGGCGAGGTCGGCAGCGAACAGTTTCGTGTCCTGGTCGGCTGGGCGAACAGCCTGTGGAACGAGGGCGTCTATGAAACCGTGAACTTCTCGACCAATCTCAACCAGTCATTCGTGCGCCAGGCGCAGGTTCGGGCGACCGCGACATTGGCTCCGGGATTGACCGGGCACGTTTCGATCGAGATGCCGGATACGCAGTACACGTCCGCGGCAGGCGTATTCACGCAGATCAGCACCCCGGCTGGCTTTGGTGGATTGAGTCCGTCATTTGCCTCCGTGCCCGATCTACTCGGCCGGCTCGAATACCGGAACGATGGCCTGGGCCTCGACCTGCGCGGCCTGCTGCGCGATCTCACCATCCGCACGGCTGGTACGGCGGCGGCGCCGCCAGCGGTCGAGCGCAATACCGCCGGTTGGGGTGTCGCAGGTAGCGGTCGCTTCCCAATGCGATGGCTGTCACCAGCTTTCGGTCCGGACGAGCTGGTTGGCATGGCCTATTACGGCCAAGGCATCGGGCGCTATTTCGGCGCCAATACCTTCGGCCAGGATGCGCTGTCCAACATCGGCCTGCCCGGCGTTGTCGATCCCAGCCTCGACGCCCTGCCGACCTATGGCGCGAGCGCAGGTTACCGCCGCTTCTGGACACCGCAATTGCGCAGCAATTTCGTCTACTCCTACGCATGGCAGCAATATCCGTCCTATGCGCAACTGTTCGTGCCGGGATCTGCCTCGGCGACGTCGTTGAACAGCACCATGCAGCAGGGGATCGTCAATTTGATCTGGAGCCCGTTCGCCGAGCTTCGTGGCAACAGCGTCGGGACCGGATGGCTCGACGTCGGTCTTGAATATGTCTACTCCCATCGGGACGTGTACGGCGGCACCGCAGCAACAGCCCCGGTCAGCACCGGCTCTGGTACCGCCAATCGCATCCTTGGCTCGGCCACCGTGCGGTTCTGAAGACAGCCTTGTTGCTTCGCAGGCAGACATGGAAGCCTTGCTGACACAGACGTTCGTTCGGGTCGGTAATTGCCCCGGAACAATCTAGGCGCATTCGGTATTCAGCCGGATTTTGATGCGCCTTATTGATTGTTCGTAAGGCAGCGTGTGAACGGACAGATCGCGAAAGGATGAGCAATCCTCTCCCGAGAGGCCTCCGTGCCTCCATGGTCCTTTCAGATCGTCGCCGCACTCGCGGCGATGACGCTGGCATCTTCGTCAGAGGAGTAGCGGGGTCGTCGCGTTGATTACGAGATCAGCGGTTTCGAGCGCGCATTGGCGTCCGATCCTTCCTCGCTGTTCTCATAGCATGGATCATCATGGTACCAGCGCTGCTCCAGCCGTCGCTAATGGAGCGGGAGGATTTCCGACATGAGCGCGCGCAGTGACGCCACGAACACGCCGCCATCGAAGACGATGACGCAAAGAGCCCTCGACACTGTCGAACGTGTCGGAAACAGCGTCCCGCACCCGGTCGTGATATTTCTGATCCTCATCGCCATCGTGTTGGTGCTGTCTCACTTACTCTACATGTTGGGGGCAAGCGTCACCTATCAGGTCATCAATCCGGATACTCACAAGATCGAGACCGCGACCTCTGCCGCCAATAGCCTGCTGACGGCGGATGGAATTCGTCATATTTACACCCGGCTCGTGCCAAACCTCATGGGTTTCACCGCGGTTGGGCTGTTGATCGTCGCCATGATGGGCGTCGGCGTCGCCGAGGAAGCCGGCCTGATCAACGCGTTGATCAGAAAACTCGTGGCCGTCTCTCCGAGCTGGGCACTCGTTTACATCGTCGCGTTCGTCGGCATCTTGTCCAGCATTGCCGCAGACGCCGGCTATGTGGTGTTGATCCCGTTGGCCGGCGCCGCCTTCTTGAGCGTTGGCCGGCATCCTCTCGCCGGGCTCGCTGTGGGATTTGCCGCAGTCGCCGGTGCATTCACCGTGAACATGATCATCAAGCCGCTTGATGCCGTTCTGACGGAAATCACCAACGACGCAATCCACATGGTCAACCCCACCACGTCGCTGGATCTGACCGCCAACGTCTCGTTCTCGATCGCCTCCGTTGTTGTCCTGACCATCGTCATCGCGCTCATCAACAACCGGATCATCGAGCCACGGCTGGGCGCTTACCAGGCCGAGAAGACCGCCAACACTCAGCCGGAGGCGAACGGAGGGCAGCTTTCCGCCGACGAGTCGCGTGGGCTGAGGTACAGCGGCTTTGCGCTGCTCGGGGTCGTGATCCTGTTCCTTCTGTTAACGGTTCCGTCGGGCGCGCCCCTGCGCAATCCGACCACGGGCGTCCTGATCGGCAACTCACCATTCATGAACGGCCTGATCGGGGTCATCATGGTGCTGTTCCTTGCAACCGGGATCGCATACGGCATCGGCGCGAGAACGGTGAATAGCTCCACGGCCGTCATCGCGGCCATGACCAAGGCGGTGGCTTCGCTGAGCGGCACCATCCTCCTCTTCGTCGTCATCAGCCAGTTCGTCGATTACTTCAACTATAGCAACATTCCAACGTTGATGGCCCTGACGATGGCCGATGTCTTGAAGAGCGCGAATATCGGCACGCTGTGGCTGCTGGTTGGCTTCATCATTGTCGTCATGATCCTGGACTTCGTGTTCACGCCGGCGATCGCCAAATGGGCCATCTTCGCGCCGGTCTTCGTGCCGGTGTTCGTGCAGCTTAACGTTGATCCCGCGGCCGTCCTGGCTGCCTACCGCGTCGGTGACTCGCCGATCAACGCGATTACCCCGCTCAATGCCTACTTTGCCATGGTGGTCGGATTTGCCCAGCTTTACGACAAGAAAGCGGGCGTCGGGACGGTTGTCGCGCTGATGTTGCCGTACACTCTCTGGATGGCCATCATTTGGACCGTGCTGTTCGTTGTCTGGTACCTGCTGGGCTTGCCTTGGGGATTATGAGGCGCAAGGCAGCCCTAACCCGGAAAAACCCCGAGATGTCCGGGTAAATGGCCTGATTGTTCACCAAGGAAAATCAACGTTAGATGACGGTCCGTTGGGCCTCGCTAAAGGCAGTGAACGAAAACGGCGAGTGAGGGGCGTTTGACCCGACACATGTCGGGGCTCCCTCGGTGCTTCTCATTATGGAGGCTTGGAACGCGCAATGAATGCGAACGCCGATGCCGACAACAACTATTCCTACGTATCAACCGGACACTTGCCGGCCGAAGCGGAAGTCATCTCGCTGATCGACGAGGTGTACGCGCGCTACAAATCAAATACGGACGGCAAGAACTCTCAAGTATATCCCGCGCTCGCCGAAGTGCCGAGCGACCTGTTCGGCGTTTGCGTGGTCGGCACCAACGGCGCGGTCTACGCTGTGGGGGCGGCCGAATACGAGTTCTCGATCATGAGCGTTTCCAAGCCGTTCATCTTTGCATTGGTCTGTCAGGTCCTCGGCGCGGCCCAGGCCCGCCAGAAGCTTGGAGCGAACGCGACCGGCCTTCCGTTCAACTCGCTCGCTGCCGTCGAACGCAACCCCGATGGCCGCACAAATCCGATGGTGAATGCGGGCGCGATTGCGACGACAAGCCTCGTCCCGGGGGCGACGGCTGATGCGAAATGGAAGTTTATCTACGACGGATTGTCACAGTTCGCCGGACGTCCGCTTGGGCTTAACGACGAGGTTTATGCCTCGGCGACGGAGACCAACTTCCGAAACCAGAGCATCGCCCGCCTGCTCCAGAGTTTCGAACGGATTTACTGTGATCCGGCAGAGGCGACAGATCTTTACACCAGACAATGCGCGCTGAATGTGAGTGCCAAGGATCTGGCGGTGATGGGTGCGACTTTGGCGGACGGTGGCGTGAACCCCATCACGAAAGTGCGCGTGGTCGATCCGTCGGTCTGCCACTACGCACTGGCCGTCATGACGACTGCCGGAATGTACGAGACATCAGGCGATTGGCTTTACGATGTCGGGCTACCGGGCAAGAGCGGCATCGGCGGCGGGATTGTCACGGTCTCCCCGGGAAAGGGCGGTCTGGGGACTTTTGCGCCGCCGCTCGACGGCGCCGGAAACAGCGTCAAGGGACAGCTTGTAGCGAAGTACCTGTCGCAGCGGCTGGGCATGGATTTATTCATGTCCAACCCGGAAGCCTAGGTTTGCAATTGTCGGAGATTCAGCCCGCACTGACTGTGGCTGGACTTCAGAAAGAATGACAGGGGACACGCCATGACGATGGCATCTGCGACGACGGTTCACTCCGTTGAAGAAGAGAATGCATCCTGGGTGCCGATGATCACCATCGCCCTCGGCCAGATGATCATGTCTTTCAACGTTGCCTCCTTGCCAGTTGCGCTGGGAGGGATGGTCAACAGTTTTGGCGTTCCGCCCACGACTGTCGCCACCGGTATCGTGGCTTATTCGATGCTTGTTGCCGGCTTCGTCATGCTCGGTGCGAAGCTGACACAGCGCTACGGGGCGACGCACGTATTCCGCGTTGCCGTTGCCGTGTTCGGCGCCGCGCAGGTGTTGATGACGTTCAGTCCAAATGCGGATCTCATGATTACTGCGCAGTCCTTGTCCGGCGCGGCTGGTGCAGTGATCGTACCGTCGTTGGTCGCGCTTATCGCGGAAAACTACAAGGGGCGGCAGCAGGCAACAGCCGTTGGCGCATTGGGTTCCGCGCGTGCCGCTGCGGGCGTTCTGGCGTTTGTCATCGGCGGTACTCTAGGCACATTCATCGGATGGCGCCCTGCATTCGGGATTCTGATCGCCGTGTCGGCTGTGGTTTTCCTTTTGAGCTTTCGTCTCAAGCCCGATGAGGCGCGTCCGGAGGTCCGGATCGATTTCGTAGGCGTCATTCTCGCTGCCGCAGCCATCATTCTGATCAGCTTCGGTTTCAACAACCTCAATCGGTGGGGGCTGGGATTGGCGGGGCCCAATGCGCCATTCGACCTCTTTGGCATATCTCCCGCCCCGATCATGATCGTGGTGGGTATCGTGCTCGGTCAGGGTTTTCTGAGTTGGACCCACAGACAGCAGGCTGCGGGGAAGACGCCGCTTCTTGCGCTCGAGGTGATCGACTCCCCGCAGGAGCGGGCGGCGGTGTATGCGATGTTTGCTGTCGTAGCGCTGGAAGCGATGCTCAATTTCTCGGTTCCATTATACATCCAGATCGTGCAGGGGCGCACGCCGCTGGCGACAACAATCGCCATGATGCCCTTCAACCTCACTGTCTTCTTCGCGGCGATGCTGATCGTGCGATTCTATGGTCGGTTCACGCCGAGGCAGATCGGACGCTATGGCTTCATACTCTGCACTGTGGCGCTCCTTTGGCTCGCCTTTGTCGTGAGGAATGATTGGAGCGCCGTCCCGGTTCTCCTTGGGCTGGTGATTTTCGGCATTGGACAGGGATCGCTGGTCACACTGCTGTTCAACGTGCTGGTCACAGCTTCGCCGAAAGAGCTCGCGGGCGACGTCGGCTCGCTGCGCGGCACGACCAACAATCTCGCCGCGGCCGTCGGCACAGCGGTGGCCGGGGCACTGCTCGTCGGCCTGTTAAGCGCGGCTGTTTTGCGGACCATCGCCGAAAATCCAAAATTGCCGCCTGAGATACAGGCGCAGCTGGACCTGGATAACATCACCTTCATCAGCAATGACCGGCTGCAGAGCGTGATGGAGCAAACCACGGCCTCTCCGGCTCAAGTGGCGGAAGCGGTGCGCGTCAACACTGTCGTGCGATTGCGCGCGTTGAAAATTGGCCTCCTCATCATGGCTGGCGTTGCCTTGCTTGCGATTTTTCCGGCAGGGAAGCTGCCCAACTTCCTGCCAGGCGAAATTCCCGACCCGGCGCCGCGTAAGCGCGGAAGGAACGAACAGCAATCGTAACCTCCTGGCAAGAAACAGCGTTTGCTACGACGGACAATGTGGCGATCGCGCCCGTGTACTGACCAACGGCTCAGACGACCCTCCGGAGGGCTCCATGACCAAGCTCGATGATGTCCTGACCAACGTCGACGCAAATCTCAATGCGGCTCTCGAGCGTCTGTTCGCGATCCTGCGCATCAAGTCGATTTCGACCGATCCGGTTTACAAGGCCGAATGTATGGCTAATGCCGAATGGCACGTGGCCGACCTCAAGAGCATTGGCTTCGACGCCTCGGTGCGCCCGACACCGGGGCACCCGATGGTCGTGGCGCATGACCGCAACGTGCCCGGCCCCTCGGCGCTGTTCTACGGTCATTACGATGTGCAGCCGGTCGATCCTCTCGAGCTCTGGGATCGCGATCCCTTTGACCCGTCTATCCAGACGATGCCCGATGGCGCGAAGATCATCACGGGCCGCGGCTCCGCGGACGACAAAGGCCAACTCATGGCCTTTGTCGAGGCCTGCCGCGCCTGGAAGGCGGTCACCGGCAAACTGCCGATTCCGGTTTCGATCCTGCTGGAGGGCGAAGAGGAATCCGGTGGCGTGAACCTGCCGGGCTTTCTCGATGCCCATGCCGCGGAGCTGCGCGCAGATATCGGCCTGATCTGCGACACCAACATGTGGGACCACGAGACGCCGGCGATCCAGACTATGCTGCGCGGACTCTGCGGTGAAGAGGTCATCATACACGCCGCCGACCGCGACCTGCACTCGGGCTTCTATGGTTCGGCCGCGGCCAATCCGAACCGCATCCTCGCCCGCATCCTCTCTGACCTGCACGACGACAACGGACGCGTCACGCTGCGCGGCTTCTATGACGGCGTACCGGAACTTCCCAAGGCGCTGCGCGAGCAATGGGACAGCCTGAACTTCAGCGCAAAGTCCTTCCTCGGCGCCATCGGGCTTTCGATTCCCGCCGGCGAGAAGGGCCGCGACGCGCTGGAGATGGTCTGGTCGCGCCCGACCTGCGAAATCAACGGCATGGGCGGCGGCTACCAGGGGGCCGGATTCAAGACCGTAATTCCCGCCATGGCATCGGCAAAGGTGTCTTTCCGCTTGGTTTTCGATCAGGACCCCCATGCCATCCGCAAAGCCTTCCGGGAGCATGTGCATGCACGCGTCCCGGCCGATTGCCGTGTGGAATTCCTGGAGCATGGCGCGGGTCAGGCGATCCGCTTCCCGATCGAGGCCCCGGCCTTCGGCAAGGCGCGCGACGCACTGACGACCGAATGGGGCAAGCCCGCAGTCTTCATCGGCGGTGGCGGCTCCATTCCCGTAACCCATCAGCTCAAACAATCGCTGGGCATGGACGTGGTGCTTGCGGGCTTCGGCCTCGAGGATGACCGCATCCACAGCCCAAACGAAAAGTACAATCTCAAGAGCTTCCATAAGGGCATCCGCTCCTGGGCACGTATTCTGGAAGCGCTGTCGCGGTAGAGCGGCACGGGCACGCAGCGCTGGCTCTAGGCCAGACCGCCCTCGCGAGGTGCGATGACGCCGCATATACTCATTACCTTCGCCATCATCGCCACGATGGTGCTGCTGTTCGTCTCGAACCAGGTGCCAGTCGCGGTCGTGGCGCTAAGTGCGACACTCGTGCTTTACGCGACCGGCATTCTGGAGCTCTCCGAGGCGCTGGCAGGCTTCGGCGACACCACAATACTCTTCATTGCTTCGCTCTTCGTGGTGAGTGCCGGCCTGGATTCGTCCGGCGTCACCACGTGGGCAGGCCAGGTGCTGATCCGTTACGCCGGCGAAAGCCGGACACGCCTGTTGGTGCTGTCGATGTTGCTCGTGGCCTTTCTCACGGCGCTGATCGGCTCGGGTGGCGCAGTGGCTGCCCTGCTGCCCATGCTGGTGATCGTCTCCGTCCGGCTCAAGCGTCCGCCTGCGCAACTCATGATGCCTCTCGCCTTCGCCTCCTATTCGGGTTCGATGCTGGTACTGACCGGAAGCCTTGTGAACGTGCTGCTTTCCGACGCGGCAAGCGATGTCGGCCTCGCGCCCTTCGGCTTTTTCGAGATGACGGTAATCGGCGTACCGCTCCTGGCAGGCACCGTGGCCATCGTGATTCTTTTCGGCGATACGCTGCTGCCGGTGCGCACTAGCCGGGAAATGCCGGAGGATCTAAGCCACCATTCGCGCATGCTGACCGAGCAATACAAGCTGTTTGACCAGGTGTACCAGCTCGAGATCACCGCCGCCTCGCCCTATCGCGGCACGTTGCAGGCAGTACTGGAATCGCGGCTGGAGCGCGAGAACCACCCGGAACTCAGCTTCATCGCTATTCGCCCTCGCCGCCAGAACAGCATCTCGTGGCAACATTCTCTCGTGGAAGGCGATCGGCTCATCATGCGCGGTGAGCAGGCGGCGATGGACGCGTTCGCGGAGCAGCATGGCCTGACGCCCTGCCAGGAGACGATCGGCAAAATGCGGGAGGCACTGTTCAACGATAGCCATGGCTTTTCCGAGGTGGTGCTGCCGCCCCGCTCTCGTCTGATCGGTGAGACCGTCTTCCCCGGCATGGTCACCGAAAGTGGCGATCTGATTATCCTGGGCGTTCAACGCGGCGGCGAGAATCTCGGACCGGGCGAAACCGTTCTTGCGGCCGGTGACACGCTGTTGCTGCAAGGCCGTTGGGAAGCGCTTGAGGAGTACGGGCGAGATCCCAACGTGCTCGTCGTTGCTGCCCCTGACATGATCCGCAGCCAGGCCAGGCCCCTGGGCACCGGCTCCATACGCGCCATTGTCATTCTCGCGGTCATGGTTACGCTGCTAGCGACGGGCGTCGTGCCAAGAGTCGTCGCTGGATTGGCGGCGGCCTGCGCGGTGATCCTGTTGCGTGTACTCAAGATCGAACGAGCCTATCGGGCGATCAACTGGAACGTGCTGATCATGGTCGCTTCGCTGATCCCGCTCTCGACCGCCATGTACAAGACGGGTGCAGCCTATCTCATCGCCGATACACTCGTTGCCATTGTCGGCAATGCGAGCCCGTACGCGCTGCTGGCGGGGCTGTTTTTGCTCACGGCGCTAATCGGCCAGTTGATCAGCAGCACAGCGACGACACTCATCGTCATTCCGATAGCGATTGCCTCCGCGGAAGCCGTCGGTGTCTCGCCGCGCACCGCGCTGGTGACGGTGGCGGTGGCTGCGGCCGCTTCCTTTCTTACGCCAATCGCCGCCTCAGCGAGCCTCATGGTGCAGGGCCCCGGCGGCTATCGATTTGGCGATTTCTGGAGGATGGGTCTACCGTTGCTGCTCTGGTTCTTCCTGGTAGGCACGTTTCTCGTGCCCATCTTCTGGCCATTCGCAGGATGAGCAGTTTGCGCAGGATGATTGGTTTGCGTCTTAACCGACCGGGTATTTCCGTATGAACACCAATCTTGCTTTGGTTCTTCTGCTGCTTGCTGCCGCGATCGTGATGTTTATGGCCAATCGCCCGCGCATGGATGCGGTCGCGCTGCTGATGATCGTGATCATGCCATTTACTGGGGTGATTACCATCAACGAGGCGCTGGCGGGGTTCAGTGATCCCAGCATCGTGCTGATCGCGGGCCTCTTCGTGATCGGAGAAGGGCTGGTGCGCACCGGCGTGGCGCGTCGCCTCGGCGACTGGCTGAATGCGACTGCCGGCAGCAGCGAGACGCGCATGCTGGTGCTGCTGATGCTGGCAGTCAGCGGGCTTGGTGCATTCATGAGTTCGACCGCCGTGGTGGCCATATTCATCCCGGTCGTGCTGCGCATCTGTCAGAACACGGGCGCCGCGCCGAGCCAGCTGATGATGCCCTTGAGCTTTGCGGCCCTGATCAGTGGCATGCTCACCCTCGTTGCGACGGCGCCGAATCTCGTGGTCAACGCCGAGCTGATCCGCCAGGGTGCGGCAGGCTTCGGCTTTTTCAGCTTCACGCCCTTTGGGCTCACATTCCTGGCGCTCGGCATTGCCTATATGCTGTTCGCGCGGCGGTTTCTGCCCGTCTCGGCCAAGCGTGTGGACGGCGAGCGCCGTCAGCCGAACTTGCTTGATTGGGTGACGCAGTATGGCCTCGCCGATCGCGCCTTGCGCGTGCGCGTGCTGACTGACTCGCCGCTGGTCGGCAAGCGCCTGGAAGAGCTCCCGCTCCGGAACAGCGGCGTGAATTTGCTCGCCATCGAGCTTCCCGGCCGCTTCGGGTCCGAGGCGATCCGTCCGAACGCAAGGACCGAGCTCGCCGCGGGGCAGATCTTGCTGCTCGACGTCATCGCGTCCCCTGCCGAAACCAACAGGATGCTGAATGACTATATGGTCGAAAAGCTCCCTTTGGGCGATTGCGGCTACTTCACCGATCGCTCGCAGGAGATCGGCATGGTCGAAGTCATCGTCCCGGCGGAGTCCAAGCTGATTGGCCAGAGCATTTTGCAAGCGCGGGTGCGCAGCGAAATGGGATTGACGGTGCTGGGGTTGCGGCACGGTCGCGAGGTCGTGAGCCAGGGGCTGCTCGATGAGACCTTGAAGGTCGGTGACACCCTTCTGCTGACCGGCTTCTGGTCTGACATCCGCAAGCTGCGATCCGAATTCTCGGATCTTGTCGTCCTGAACCTACCGACCGAGCACAAAGAGGTTCTGCCGGCCGCGAACCTCGCACCTCAGGCTCTGGCGGTGCTGGCTTTGACGGTCGGTATGATGGTCAGCGGTGTGGTGCCGAACGTGCACGCGGTTCTGATCGGCTGCTTGCTGATGGGGTTGCTGGGCTGCGTGGATTTCAACAGTGCCTATGCCTCGATCAATTGGAAGAGCCTGGTTCTTATTGTCGGCATGCTGCCCTTTTCGCTGGCGCTGCAACGAACCGGTGGCGTCGATCTCGCCGCCGACGCGGTGACGCATCTTGCGGGCGAGGCATCACCGCGAGTCCTGTTGGCGCTGCTCTTCGTGATCACGGCTGCCCTTGGCCTGTTCATCTCGAATACGGCGACCGCGGTGCTCATGGCGCCACTAGCGCTCGCTGTCGCGAAGGACATCGGCGCCTCGCCGTATCCCTTCGCGATGACTATCGCCATCGCGGCCTCGGCCGCCTTCATGACGCCTGTGTCTTCGCCGGTGAACACCTTGGTGGTCGGACCGGGCAATTACGGTTTCGGCGATTTCTTGAAGATTGGTGTCCCTTTTACCGTCGTCGTGATGGTAACGACCCTGGCGCTGGTGCCTTGGCTGCTCCGATTTTAGCGGCCGTCAGGCCGGGCGCGATCCCGCGGACGGTTGCTCTTTCTCGTCCCGCGCAAACCAGGCT
Organism: Bradyrhizobium sp. 61; assembly: GCF_023073075.1. Taxonomy (NCBI): domain Bacteria; kingdom Pseudomonadati; phylum Pseudomonadota; class Alphaproteobacteria; order Hyphomicrobiales; family Nitrobacteraceae; genus Bradyrhizobium; species Bradyrhizobium sp. 61. The sequence continues at coordinate 25,641 of NZ_JADPIU010000109.1, forward strand.
ACATACAGCGTCGGCAGGAAGACCAGCGTCAGAACGGTGGCGACAAGGAGTCCGCCCATGATCGCGAATGCCATCGGTCCCCAGAATACTGTTGGCGCGATTGGAATCATCCCGAGAACAGTCGATACGGCCGTCAACATGATCGGCCGAAAACGGGAACTGCTGGCATCCACCGCAGCGTCCCAGGCCGTCTTGCCCAAAGCGCGTTCGGCGTCGATCTGACCGATCAGAATGACCGCGTTCTTGCTGATCATGCCCAGCAGCGCGAGCACGCCGAGAATGGCGACAAAACCCAGGGGCCTGCCGGACAGCATCAACGCTGCAACCACGCCGATAAGGCCGAGCGGCGCCACGCTGAGCACCATGAACAGTCTCGGAAAGCTCTGGAGCTGCACCATGAGGACGGTAAACATGACGAACAGCATCACCGGCACCACTGCCAGCACAGACGCTTGCGACTTCTGACTTTCCTCCACGGTGCCACCCACGACGACGCTGTACCCCGAAGGAAGGCTCTTTCTGAAGTTCTCGATCGCCATCGAGAGCGACGTAACCACGCTCTCCGGCAGCTTGTCGCCGGCAATGGCAGCCTGAACCGTCAGGGTCGGAATGCGGTCGCGCCGCCAGACGAGCGGAAACTCCTGGTCATATTCGAAGGAGGCGAACTGGCTGAGAGGAACAGTCTGCCCACCCGGCAGCGCCACCTGCAAGTTGCGCAGACCGTCCAGCGAGCCCCTCTGCTCGTTGGTCGCGCGCGCCACCACATTGACCAGATAGATATCGTCGCGAACCTGGGTAATGGGTGTGCCGGATATGACCGTATTCAGGACTGTCGCGATCGCTTGCGAACTGAGGCCGAGAAGGCGAGCCTCGTTCTGGTCCACGCGAATACGCACTTGGCGATTGGGTTCCATCCAATCGAAATTCACCTGCTTGGTGTCCGGACTGGAGGCTACGATCTGTCCGACTTTGAGCGCGATTTCGCGCACCCGCTCCACGTCGGGCCCACTGACCCGATACTGCACCGGCCATCCAACCGGCGGTCCGAGCTCAAGCGGAGAAACGAACGCAATCGCGTTAGGAAACTCCTGCGCGAGCAGCTTTTCGAGCTTCGAATGCAGGCGCTCGCGTGCAGCGACATCCTTGGCGATCACCACGGCCTGCGTGAAGAAATCGTTCGGGAGCTGAACATTAAGGGGCAAATAGAAGCGGATGGCGCCGCGCCCGACATAGGTGCTCCACCGCGCCACATCGGCATCGGTCGAGAGGGCAGCATCCAGGCGCTTTGCCGCAGCCTCGCTCGCGTGGATTGACGAGTTCTGCGGCAAGCTCAGGTCCACGAGCAATTCGGGACGGTCCGACGATGGAAAGAATTGTCGCGGGATGAGCGGCAGCGCAAGCACCGAACAAACGAAGAGCGCCAAGGAGATCGCGATCGTCAGCCATTTCGCGCGCATCGCGAAAGTCAGGAAACTCCGATACATGCGGAAGATCCTGCCCGGATCCGCCGTACTTGTCTGCTTCGGCGGAACAAGGATCGCTGCTCCGAGCAGTGGCGTGAAAATGACCGCAACGAACCAGGAAACCAGCAGTGCGATCGTGACCACTGCGAAGAGCGAGAACGTGTATTCACCGGCGGAACTCGCGGCAAAGCCGACCGGTATAAAGCCCGCTATCGTCACCAGCGTGCCCGCGAGCATCGCCATTGCATGGGTCCGATATGCGAAAGTTGCCGCCTCGATCTTACTGGCGCCCTCTGCGAGCCGACTGAGCGTCGCATCGGTCGTGGTCATCGCATCGTCGACCAGCAATGCGAGCGCAATGATGAGCGCGCCAAGCGATATTCGCTGCATATCGATGCTGAGAAGTCCCATGATCGGAAACACGATCGCCAGCGTGAACGGTATGGCCAGCGCGATGATCAGGCCGGGTCGTACGCCCAGGCTGATGAAACTCACCACCATGATGATGCCGATCGCCTGCATCAGCGAGACCGTAAACTCGCGGATCGCCTGGTCGACGACAACGGGCTGGTCCGCGACCAGGCTGGGCTCGATTCCAATGGGTAGATCCGCGGTGATTTGCGCCATTGCCTTTCTGATATTGGCGCCGAGCGCGAGAATGTCGCCGCCATCCCGCATGGCGATTGCAAGGCCTATTGCCGGTTTGCCATTGATCCGAAACATCGGCTGGGGCGGATCCGTGTAGCCGCGTCGCACCTGCGCAATATCGCTCAGGCGAAGCATGCGGCCGCCGGCGGAAAAATTGATGTTGGCGATGTCCTGCTCCGACTGGAAGCTGCCTGATACCCGAATCGAGATGCTTTCCAAGCCGGTCTGAATCGTTCCTGCCGGACGCACGATGTTTTGCGACTGGAGCGCCGCAATAAGAGCGGACCGATCAATTCCGAGGGCCGCAAGCTCCTTCGTGGAGAACTCGACGAAGATCACTTCATCCTGTTCGCCCAGAAGCTCAATCTTTGACACGTCAGGTACGAGAAGCAGCCTTGAGCGGATGTCCTCGACCCGATCGCGCAACTCACGCTGAGTGAAGCCGTCACTGGTAAAGCCATAGATGATGCCGAACGTATCACCGAATTCGTCATTAAACCCCGGCCCGATCACGCCTGCGGGTAGTGTGTGACGCATGTCTCCGATCGTCTTTCGTACGTGGTACCAGGTGTCGGCCACCTGTTTCGCATTCGCGCTCCCCTTCAGATTTACAAAGACGGTCGCGACACCGGCCCTTGTGAAGCTCCGCAGGAAATCCAGATGCGGCGTTTCCTGCAAGTGACGTTCGAGGCGCTCAGTCACCTGCTTCATCGTCTCTTCCACAGTTGCGCCGGGCCACGCGGCCTGGACGACCATGGTCTTGATGATGAAGGCGGGATCTTCGTTGCGCCCCAACCGGAAATAGGACAGCGCCCCCCCGACCACCGCAATCATCATCATATAGACGACCAGCGAACGGTGTTTCAGAGCCCAGTCGGAAAGATTAATTCCGCTCATGGCTCGGATCCAAGAATCCGGACCTTCTGACCCGGATGCAACGCCTGAACGCCGGCGGTGACAACTATTTCGCCGATGTCGAGCCCCTGGGAAATGATGGCCTGCGCTTCATCGAATCGCAGCACGTCCACATTGCGCACCGCGACCGTGGCGGTGGCCGGGTCGACGACCCATACGGCGGGCTGCTCGTTCATCCTAGTCAGCGCGGAAGATGGAATATCGATCATCGGCCCTGCAGTGGTACTCACTCGCCCTATCACTGACGCACCCAACCGCATCGCGGCTGGCGGATCCGTCAGGCCGACCTTGACCTCGAAGGTTCTGGTCACAGCACTGGCCTGTGCAGCGACTTCGCGAATGCGCCCTCGCGCCGTTATCGACGGATCGTCAGCCAAGCTGACAGTAATCTCTGGATCGGTGGAGGCCGACCTGATCAATTGAGCGGGGACATCGAAGATCGCATCGCGACCGTCCTGCCGTGCGATCCTGGCGATCATCTGCCCGACCTGGACGACCTCGCCGGCGACCGGACCTGTGGCTGTTATCACACCGGGTGCATCAGCCTTGAGTTCGGTGAAACCAACGAGGTCATGCGCAGAACTCAGTTGCGCTTCGGCCGCATCGACTTGCGATTGCGCGGTTTGCCGTGCCTGGGTTGCGGCATCATAGTTGACGCGCGTGGTCCACCCCTGCGCCAACAGCGTCTCCTGACGATCGAAGTGATTGCGCGCCTGGGTCAATTGCCCCTGAGCGGCGGCAAGGGAGGCCTGCGCCTGCCGCAGCGTGCTCAGTTCATTCTGCGACTCCAATCGTGCCAGCACCTGGCCGGCCTTGACCCGGTCGCCTATCTTGGTGTCATTACTCAACAATCGTCCCGAGATCCGGAATGCGACATTCACCTCGTCTTCTGCCTCGACCCGTCCGGAGAATGTCAGCGGCGTTGTGACCTTGCGTTTTTCTACGGTCGCTGTACGTACGATCCGCGGCGGAGATGCGTCCTTGGTTTCGGTTTCCCGTCCACATCCTGCCAGCATCAGCGAGAACGCCGTCACCAGCGTCGATGTGAGGATGTTTCGGGGCGCGGATCGGCTGCCGTGCATGAACATGACCTGTTCCGTTCCGGGAGTGAGATCTTGCCGGGAGGATTGCTCAGTCCGCAGTCGCATTTTCCCCGGTACCGCCATCCGCATTTTTGCCGAAGGAGTCCGCCGTCAACATCGGTAAATCTACTCGGTGGTGCCGGATGGAATCCGTGCTCGGCCATCAGCAGATTCCTGAGACATGATCAGGCAATCACCCGATGTCGCCGGTTCCGTCCACGACGCATGATGCAATCGTCAGGAGAAGCAGTCGCGACCCCTGCCGCGGCTCCGCCGTTTGAATTCTCGTCTGGGGCGCGCAAACGCGCTTCCTCAAAACACGGCAGACCCGGACGACACAATCCGGGAGCAACCGAGGAAACCGGGATGACAGGGTCCTCAGGTGATCGATATGGGCGTGCCGTCGTCGCGGTTGGAGGATCGTGGCGAACTGCGACTTTCAGAGCCACATTTTTCCTTTGCCTCTGGCTCGTGCTTGCCGGCGCCAATCCGACAGATATTCCTGCCGCGGCGGCAGCAATCGCGGCAGCAACCTGGACAAGCCTGCACCTGCTGGAGCCGAGCAGATCCCGGCGGTCAATTCCTGCCATGGTCCGCCTGGCGCTGCTTTTCCTATACCAATCGGTGGTCGCCGGCGTAGACGTCGCACGCCGCGCGCTCGATCCCCGGCTGCCGCTGCGGCCGGGATTTGTGTTCTATCCGACCGGCCTCTCACGCGGGATGCAACGGAACGTGTTCACGACACTCACCAGCCTTTTGCCTGGCACTGTGCCAACCGGGGAGGAGAGCGGGCAGCTCGTCTATCACTGTCTCGACGTCGAGCAACCGGTCGTTGCCGAACTTGCCGCGGAGGAAGCGGCGTTGGTTCGGGCCCTCTACAATGACTGAATTCCTCACTGCCGCAGTCGGCTTGATCCTGGCGATGCTGGGGCTCGGGCTGGTCTCCATCTTGCGTGGCCCGACAGATGCCGACCGGATGATGGCGGCGCAACTGATCGGGACTGCCGGCATTGCCGTCTTGCTGCTGCTCGGCACCGTGACAGGCGTGCCGGCGGCCGTCGACGTGGCATTGATACTGGCACTGCTCGCCACTTTCGCATCCATCGCATTCGTCAAGAAGGGGCTCTCCCGCCTCGAAACCGATGGGGCCGATCCGGGGGAGGACAGATGAGCATCGCACGCGACATCATCACGGTTGCGGGAGTGTCGGCAGGCGTATTCTTCTTTTTCGCCGGCACCGTCGGCCTTCTTCGCTTTCCCGACACCCTGACTCGTCTGCACGCGCTCAGCAAGGCCGATAACCTCGGCCTGGGTTTCGTCGTGCTAGGGCTGCTCCCCCAAACAGGAGGCCTGCGCGACGGACTGAAGCTGATCAGCATCTGGATGTTCGTGCTGCTCGCGGGCGCCACCGTCTCCCAATTGATCGCGCGCACGGCACGTCAGAGCGGGTCAGGCAAATGAACATCGCAACAGTGTTCGAGATCGCGCTCGCCGCCGTGGTGCTGGGCCTCGCCATCTGGACGATCGCCGTCCCCGACACCTATTCGGCCACGGTCGGTTTTATCGCCTACGGACTGCTGGTTGCGCTGATCTGGGTCCGTCTTGACGCCGTCGATGTCGCGCTGACCGAGGCTGCAATTGGCGGAGGCCTGGGCGGCGTCGTGCTGTTGGGTGCGGCGGCCCGGCTGCGCGATACCGAGGCGATGACAACGGAAGGGCCCAGCCTGATCGTGCGCTTGAGCGCGGCCATACTGTCCGCGTCGATCGCGGCAGCGCTGGCCGTCACGATCCTGCTGCTGCCCGATCCGGCGCCAACGCTCGCGCCCGCCGTCGTCGCGAATGCCGGGGCGACCGGAATGACCAACCCCGTCACCAACGTTCTCATGGCATTCCGCGGAATGGACACCATGCTCGAGAAGGTCGTGCTCCTGCTCGCCATCGTCGGTGTCTGGTCGCTTGCGTCGGATCAGGCCTGGGGCGGTCGTCCCGGACCACGCCACCAGGCTGATCCAAATGGTGTTCTCGCCTTTCTTGCGCGCCTGTTGCCACCCGCCGGCATCGTCGTCGGCATTTACATCCTGTGGACGGGCGCGGATCACCCCGGCGGAGCATTTCAGGGCGGCGCGGTTCTCGCATCGATGTGGCTGCTGGTGATCATGGCCGGGTTGGTGGATACCCCGCCCGTGCGCAGTCGATGGCTACGTCTCATCCTGGTCGCCGGCCCCGGCCTATTCCTTGCCGTCGGCCTTGGCGGGCTCTGTTTTGGGGCGGCGTTCCTTGCCTATCCCGTTGCGTTCGCCAAGCCGCTAATTCTGAGCATTGAGGTCGCGATGCTCCTGACGATCGCGACGACGCTCGGCCTGCTGCTCGCCGGTGCACCTGAAAGGAGCGCTGAGCGATGAGCGCCGTGACGGTGTTCGGACTATGCGCCGCCGCGGCGGTCGGGCTCGGGCTCTACGGCCTGATTGCCAATCCGCAACCGCTTCGCAAGATCATCGCATTCAACCTGCTCGGCAGCGGCGTGTTTCTTCTGTTCGGCATCGTCGGGCGGCGAGGCGCCGCAGCGGGCTTTGGCAACGACCCGGTGCCGCAGGCCCTGGTGATCACAGGAGTCGTGGTCGCGTTTTCCGCTACGGCTCTGGCGATCGCCTTGTTGCTGCGGCTTTTTCAGATCGCAGGCTCCACGACGCTCAACAGTCGGGCGGCGGCGAGCCCGCGCTCCGATCCGTCCGGTCACTGATGCTGCCCCCCGCCCCCGCGCTGGTGACCACCGCCGGCGGCTTCCTGCTGGTGCTGTCGATCGTCATGCCGGTCGCGGGCGTCTTGCTGGCGTTTGCTCTCGGCGAGCGCTACGTCCGGCAGGTTGCCTCCACGGTCGTACCGGTCGGGTTGGCGATTGCTGTCGCCGTTCTCGTGCTCTTGCCTCGGAGCGACGGCCACCTCGCCTACCTACTCGGCGCCTGGCCACCCCCGCTCGGCGTAGCCCTCCGCGCGGACGGATTGTCGGCGGTCATGCTCGCGACGACGGCGGTCGTGATCTGCGCGGTCGCCATTTTTGCCGCAACCGATTTTCGTCCTCAATCTGTCGAAGCGCGCGCACCTTTCGCATTCTGGATCCTGCTTCTGGCAATCTGGGGCGCGCTGAACACGATCTTCGTCGCGGGAGACCTCTTCACGCTGTATGTTGCGCTGGAATTGCTGACGTTCGCCGCAGTGCCTCTGGTCTCTCTCGACGGTCGCGCGGAGACGCTTCGGGCCGCGCTGCGGTATCTGCTCTTCGCACTGCTCGGCTCGGTCCTCTACCTGATGGGCACCGCGCTGCTCTATGGTCTCTACGGCACCCTTGATATCGAGTTGTTGTCGCATCGCGTGAGCGCGGACTCCGGCGTGCTCATCGCGGCAGCCTTGATGACGACCGGTCTCCTCGCCAAAACTGCACTCTTTCCGTTGCACCTCTGGCTGCCACCCGCTCACGCCGGCGCACCGGCCGCAGCTAGCGCGATCCTGTCCGCCTTGGTCGTGAAGGGATCGTTCTTCATCCTTGTGCGGCTCTGGTTCGACGTCATGCCGGGTTTGCCCGGCTTGGCTGCCGCACAATTGCTCGCGGCGCTTGGAACCGGAGCGATCTTGTTCGGAAGCGTTGTCGCTCTCCGGCAAGAGCGCCTCAAGCTCCTGATTGCGTATTCGACGCTGGCTCAGATCGGATATCTCTTCCTGATGTTTCCTCTTGCGTTCGGCGCGTCCGGAAAGCTCGAAAGTGACCAGGCCCTGGCGGGCGGCCTGTTGCAGGCGGTTTCCCATGCGACTGCCAAGGCGGCGATGTTCATGGCCGTCGGATCAATCTACACCGGGCTCGGCCACGATCGCATCACCGGACTGCGAGGTGTCGCACGGGCCCTGCCCTTGAGCGTCCTGGCGTTCGCAATTGGCGGCATCGCCTTGATGGGTGTTCAACCGAGCGGAGCGTCACTCGCGAAGGAGTTATTGCTCCAGGACACGGCGAGGACGGGGCAGTGGTGGTGGGCCGTCGTGCTCCAGGCCGGCGGAATGTTCACGACCGCCTATGTCGTACTAGTCCTGTCCCATGCGTTCGCGCCATCAGACCAGCCGATTACCCTCATCGGCCCAGCACCGCTCAGCCGGGACCTTGCTGCACTTGCCTTGGCCCTCTGTTCTCTGTTCCTTGGCTTGCTGCCCTGGGATTCGTATTTGCCGGTCCCGTATGATGCCACATCGAAGCTGTTCGGCATCGACGCGCTATCCAAATTGCTCCTGCCTGTGCTGGGAGGGGCGGCGCTCGCGATCCTGCTCAGCCCGTGGCCACACCCGCTGGGCTCATCCGCGGCCTGGAAAGCGCTCATGAGAGTGGTCGGTCCGCTCCGGCGCGGCTGTCTTAGATTCGGCAGCCTTATCGAAAGAGGCGACGAAGTTCTCCGTCAATGGTCCGCCGCGGGCATCTCCCTGCTCCTGGTGTCGCTGCTGCTCGCCGCGTCGATGTTCGCAGCAAATTGAAGACTCAGAACAGCCGGATCGCGCAGATCGGGCCGAGGGATTCCCCTGCTCTCATGATCCGGAACATTCTCTCCCGCGCCCAAGGGTTTTCTCGGATGTCGAGCTTGCAATTCGCCGTTTAGTCTCCGCGCCATGCAGTTGGCATCAGTCTTCCCGCGGTCCCTGCGGGAATGCCAAGGAGGTCTTCATGTCTGATCTGGTTGCGATCGTATACCCGACCGAAGCAAAGGCCGAAGAAGTCCGAACTCGGCTGCTCAAACTGCAAAAGGAATATTTGATCACCATCAGTGACGCCGTGATCGCCGTAAAGGCCGAGAACGGCAACATCAAGCTCAACCAGCTCGTCAACACCACAGCGACGGGCGCGATTACCGGCAGCTTCTGGGGACTCCTGGTCGGCGTGCTCTTCCTCAATCCGATCATCGGTGTCGCGGTCGGCGCTGCGTCCGGCGCGCTTGGAGGCGCCTTGTCCGATTTCGGCATCAACGATTCCTTCATGAAGGAGCTGTCCGCTTCGCTCCACACCGGCAACGCCGCGCTCTTCGTCCTGATCAAGAACATGACGGCAGACAAGGTGTTGAAGGAAATCAAGGATGCCGGCGGAGTCGTGTTGAAAACGTCCCTGGACGAGACCAAGGAAAAGATCCTGCGCGATGCGCTCGCCAGCGCGGCCGAGCGGCCGGCGGCCTGAAGCCGCCTACCGCCTACCGCCGAGCAGGCGCAGCAGCATCATGAACAGATTGAGGAAGTTGAGGTAGAGCGACAGTGCCGCGATCACCGACTTGCGGCCTGCCGTCGTCGCATCGTCCCTGCTCTCGTACATCGCCTTGATCCGCTGCGTATCATAGGCCGTAAGTCCCGCAAAGACTCCAACGCCGACGATCGAGATCAACCAATCGAGCCCCGTCGACCTCAGGAAAATATTGACCAGGCTTGCGACGATGATGCCGATCAGGCCCATGAACAGGAAGCTGCCGACCGCGGACAGGTCGCGCCTCGTGGTGTAGCCGAAGACGCTGAGAGCCCCGAACATCGCGGCCGCGATGAAGAACACGCGCGTGATCGAGGCGCTGGTGTAGATGTGCAGCAGCGTCGAGAGCGAGACGCCGACCAGCGCGGCATAGACGAAGAACAGAATGCGCGCCGTTTCCACCGACAGCGTATTGATGCGCGCCCCGATGAAGAACACCAGCCCGAGTGGCGCCAGGATGAAAACCCACATCAACGGGCTCTCAAGCAATGCGGGACCCATGAGCTGATACGTCAGCCACGCCACAATTGCAGTCAGGCCCACGCCCGCGGCCATATAATTGTAGATGCGCAGCATGTAGGCGCGCAATCCGGGATCGATCGCAAGCGCGCCGCCACCAGTGCCTGAGGCAGTCAGATTCGGATCATAATTCGACATCGCTTGCCTCCTCGGATTGGTTCGCATGAACAAACCAAGCTAGCGGTCCGGCCCCTGCGGGGACATCGGATGATCACCCGAGCGCCGGAAGATATATCACCCTATCTCGGGATACCCGTATCCGCCAGAGCGACTTACCGAAACGTAACCTTGGGTTGCCCCAGGCTTCTCATCCTTTTTGCCTGGACTCTTACACCTTTGTCACTGGAAGCTGGTCACGCACCGGCCTAATCCGTTCGCATGCGCTACTTCTTTCACATCGTCGACAAAAACGGCCTTTGTCCGGACGGAATTGGATGCGAGTGCGCCGACCATGACGCCGCCGTTCTGCACGCCAGGCATATCGCGACTGAACTCGCCAAGGCAGGCGAGTTGTTCCGCGCGAGCTTCGTGTTGGTCACCCCGGCCGCCGCGCCCGGATCGGCAAGTCCTCATTAGAGGCGGTCGACCGATTTCCTGCCTTGCCCTCTACATAGAATCCCTGATGCGCCGACCGAGAAGCTGCCTCTAGTCTCGTAACCGAGGGTGGCCGGCCTACCCCGTTCAAATTCGACCCTTCCGCCCACCTCATCTCCGGGGTTGAGGGCTCGCCGTCCGCGTCTATGCGTTGGCCGTCGGCGCTTTCTCGATCTGAAGTGTTGTTGTGGGTCAGTTGGAGAAAAACATGAATGTCCGGACCATTTGCGGTGCCTTGATCCTTGCCGGATCGATTGCGACCGCGCAGTCGACCAGTTCCCAGGCGCAGACGACCGATCCGGCCGCATCCGTGCCAAAGCAGGTCACGACACCTGCCCCAAGCACCGCCGCGCCAAATACGAATACGAACCCCACCAAGCATCGCTACTGGCGTCATCGCGGCGGCTCGCATCCCCATTATGGCAGCCGCCGTGTTCGCACCTGAGCCCCGGCGCGACAGTTCGTCATTGCAATCCGCCGCCGAGACACCCGATCGATGATCGACGTGAGGACAGGACAAGAGCAACCGCGCGAGGTCGTGGTCCGTGAGCCTCCAGACCAGGGCATGACCGACAGGCGGCGCGGCTTTCTCGCAACGGGTCTCGCCCTGCTCGCCACTTGCGTTGCTCTCTTCCTCGTATGGCAAACCGCCTCGAGTCTCCTCATCATCTTCGCAGGCGTACTGTTTGCTGCCTTTCTGGATGCCGCCGCACGCGCACTGGCGCTACTAATTCCACTCAATCGTGTCTGGCGGCTGACATTCGTGCTGCTGCTGCTCACCACCTTGGTCGGACTAGGCCTCGTCTGGGGAGGCGGCAAGCTGCCGGAGCAAACACGCATCCTGCTGAAGGTCATGGACACCCAGTTCGACGTCTTGCAGCAACGCCTTCTGACCTACGGCGTCGATCTGCTTGGTCCGGAATCGGGGCGCGATTTTGCGCAATGGCTGCTGTCCGATCAAGGCCGGTTCTTCAGCCACGCCCAGCTCGTCGTTGGCAGAGCGTCGAGCTTTCTGACCGGTGTGCTGGTGATCGCGTTCCTCGGTATCCTCTTCGCCTTTGATCCCACCAGCCATCGCGAGAGTCTGGTGATGCTGGCGAAGCCTTCCTATCGCGCCCGAACACGCGCCGTAATGAACGAGATGGGAAACGTCCTGCGGCTGTGGTTCGTCGGACAGCTGATCCGCATCATCCTAATGACACTGTGCGTGTGGGTCGCGCTCTATCTGATCGGGCTTCCCGGCCCCTTCGTGCTTGGGCTGCAGGCGGGCCTTTCCAACTTCGTTCCGTATCTGGGACCCATCCTTGCCGCGATCCCGATCGCGCTCGTCGCGATGCCGCTCGGCGCATCGCTGCTGATCTGGGCCGTCGTCATCTACACAATCATTCAATCGATCGAGGGCTATGTGACAGGCCCGTTGATCCAGCGCCAGGCGGTCGAAATTCCTCCCGCATGGACATTGGTCGCGATCGTACTGTTGGGCGCAATGCTAGGCGTGATGGGTATCGCACTCGCCATGCCGCTGGTCGCCGTCGGCCGGGTCGCGATCATTAGATTCTACGTCGAGGATTACCTCGGCGATAGCAGCGGGCGGATGTCCAACAAGGGACCATCGCAAATGGGCGCGCCATGAGCGAGATTCGAGCCGAACGGAACAATGGAATGGAGCCATCCCCGGCGCACTCGCGGATGACACATTTTCTGTGGCAGCAACTTCCCTACATCATAGCACTGGTGCTCGCCGTCGCGGGCGTCGCCTATACCAACGCCTCTCACCAGCCTCTCGTTGGCTATTGGGAATTTCTCGCGCTTGCCATCGGCGTTGTGTGCGTCATCAACAAATGGCCGGAGGTCGATGGCAAGGAGGCCCGGTGGCGACTGATCTGGACCCAGGCGCTGCACTGGGTTGCCGTCCTGGTCACGATGAACATCATGCTGGTGTCAGGCGTTCAGCAATTGTTGCCGACACCGGCAACCAGCCTCGTCCTTCTCACGTTACTTGCGCTCGGCACCTTCCTCGCGGGCGTCAGTCTTCTTTCGCCGCAAATTGCCTTCCTCGGCCTTGCGATGGGCGTCACGGTTCCGGCGATATCCTGGTTACAACAATCCATCATCTTCTTCCTGTTGGGCGCCGTCCTGCTGATCGGCCTCGGCATCACGTTCTGGCTTCGCCAGGATCGCAGCCCAGGGAGTTCGCCCACCGACACCGGAAGTCAAATGGAGGCCTGAATGCGCATTAACCTGCTTCTTGCGATCATCTCTGGATCCGCCTTGATGTGCGCCGACGCCCTGCCCGCACGCGCCGAGGCCTTCAGGGTCGGCCGGCTCGTATGCACCAGCACTCCGCGCGTTGGGCTGGTGCTTGGCTCCGCGCAGGAGCTTCGTTGTATATTCATCACGAGACGCCCGGCCCGGCAGTACGTCTACGACGGACGGATCAGGCGCGTTGGTCTCGACATCGGCGTGACCAGCGCAGGAACCCTCTCATGGGCCGTCTTCGCCAGGAACTCGCGCGTCGGCCCCGGCACGCTGCGCGGGAACTACGTGGGGGCGAGCGGCAATGTCGCGTTCGGCCCCGGTCTCGGAGCGAACGTTCTGATCGGAGGCTCTCGCCGGACGATTACGCTCCAGCCTCTGTCGATCGAGCGATCGATCGGATTGAACCTTGCGGCAGGCGTTACGAACCTGACACTCGGCCCGCGCGGACCGGGATAGCGGCTTGTCCCGCCCCCCGGAGCAAGGAGCGGAAAATGGACCTTGCGGACGTCTCGGTCAGGATGCTGGCGGCGGGTTTCCTGACATTCATCGCTGGCGGCACGGGCTGGTCACAGCCAGCCGCAGGCCCTCCGCCCGCTGTCGGCATCGTGGAAGCGATCAGACGACCGATCACCGAGACCAACGAATTTCTCGGGCGGATCGAGGCGGTCAATCGCGTCAATGTCGTGGCTCGCGTCACCGCATTCCTGGAGCAGCGGTTGTTCGTCGAGGGTGCCGAGCTCAAGAAGGGCGACCCGCTTTACCGGCTTGAGCGCGGTCCGTTCGAGGCCGATCTCGCGTCAAAGCAGGCGCAGGTGGCCCAGCTCCGAGCGATGCTCGAGAACGCCAAGCTGACGACCGACCGGGCGCGTACGCTGCTCAGCGGGCCGGCCGGTCAGCAATCGACCTACGACGCGGCGATCGCCAACCAACGCAGCCTGGAAGCCCAGGTCCAGGCCGCGCAGGCACAAGTCGATGCGTCACAGATCAACCTCGATTACACCATGATCAGCGCGCCGATCGACGGCAAGATCGGACGTACGGCCGTGACCGAGGGCAATGTCGTCGGTCCCAGCTCGGGCGTCCTGACCACGATCGTCAGCCAGGATCCGATGTACGTCACCTTCCCGGTGCCGTTGCGCCAGGGGCTCGAACTACGCGAACGCTATGGTCCGCAGGGAGGCTTGGAAGCCGTGGTGATCCGGCTGCGGCTGCCCAATGGCCGCATGTATGGCAAGTCCGGCAAGCTGGATTTTGTCGACAACACCATCGCCCAGAACACGGACACGATCACCGTGCGCGGCGAGATCGCCAACCCGATCCTGCGCGCGCCGTCCGCCGCGGGCGTAACCGTTCACGAACTGACTGACGGCGAGTTCGTCACGGTCTTGCTGGAAGGTGTCCAGCCCATCGAAGTGTTGGCGGTCCCGCGTTCGGCGGTGCTGTCCGACCAGCAGGGTGACTATGTCCTCGCCGTTGGCGCCGGCGATAAAGCCGAACAACGCCGCATCAAGCTGGGGCAATCGACGCCCACCATCGCCTCCGTCATCAGCGGCCTCGCGGCAGGCGACAAGGTCATCGTCGAAGGCCTGCAAAGAGTTCGTCCTGGTCAGGCGGTTTCTCCGGGCCCGGCGAGCGCGCTGATCCAGTCGAGCATGAAGGCCGGCACAGGCGACGCGCCTTCGCAGCCGGACCATGGCGGTTCAACTGATCCGCGCCCGGGGGACAAAAAGCCATGATGTCCGCCGTGTTCATCGATCGCCCGCGACTTGCGATGGTCGTGGCCTTCATCATCACCATTGCAGGTGCGCTCGCGCTGACACGGATCCCGGTGGCGCAATTTCCGGACATTGTGCCACCGCAGGTCACGGTTGCCGGGACCTTTCCCGGCGCGTCTGCCGAGGTCGTGGAGGCCAGCGTCGCTCAACCGCTCGAAGCGCAAGTGATCGGCGTCGATCGAGCTCTCTACATGAAATCGACGAGCGGCAACGACGGCAGCTACACCCTGACGGTGTCGTTTGCACTCGGCACCGATCCCGACATCAACACCGTCAATGTTAACAACCGGGTGCAGAGCGCGCTGTCGCAATTGCCCACCGAGGTGCAGCAGCAGGGCGTGACCGTGCAAAAGAAATCGTCGGCGATCCTGCAATTTCTGGTGCTTTACAGTACCGACGGCCAGCAAGATCCGCTGTTCATCACCAACTACGCGATCATCAACATACTCGACGCGATCTCCAGCACGCCCGGTGTTGGCCAAGCTAACCTGTTCGCCAAGATGAACTACTCGATGCGGATTTGGTTCGATACGCAGCGGCTGACCAGCCTCAATCTCACGCCCTCGGACGTGATCGCGGCAATTCGAACGCAAAGCGTCCAGGCGCCGGTCGGCCGCATCGGCGCGCGTCCAATCAGCGACGACCAGCAATTCCAGTTCAACGTCCAGACCCTGGGGCGGCTCGCGACGGTCGACCAGTTCGCCAATATCGTGCTGCGCGCCAACCCGGATGGTTCGACGCTGCTCGTCAAGGACGTCGCCCGGGTCGAGATGGGCGCGCAGAACCTCGACAGCGAAGCGCGGATCGACGGGCGCGCCGCGGTGCCTCTCGCGATCTATCTGGCGCCGGGCGCCAATGCCGTGACGACAGCGCAGGCGGTCGCGGCCACGATGCAGCGGCTATCGAAGCGATTCCCGACGGGGTTGAGCTATCTCGTGCAGTACGATTCCACGAGCTTCGTACGGGACACCATCTCGGAGGTTCTGCGGACACTGGGAGAGGCCTTCGTCCTGGTCGTGATCGTGGTTTATTTGTTCCTCGGCAACCTTCGCGCCACGGTGATACCAGCCATTGCCGTACCGGTCAGCCTGGTCGGCACCTTCGCGGTGCTGCTGATGCTTGGCTATTCCGCGAATACCGTGTCACTGCTCGCAATGGTGCTCGCCATCGGCATCGTCGTGGATGACGCCATCGTCGTCGTGGAGAACGTCGAGCGAGTGATGGAGGAGGAACCGGATCTTTCGCCAGTCGAGGCAAGCAAGAAGGCCATGACGCAGATCACGGCACCGATCATCGCGATCACGTTGGTGCTGCTCTCCGTCTTTGTTCCGATCGCCTTCATTCCCGGCATTTCCGGCACGCTGTTTCGGCAATTTGCGGTAACGATCAGCGCCGCCATGATGATTTCGGCACTGAATGCGCTGACCTTGTCGCCCGCCTTGTGCGCGCTGTTCCTGCGGCATACTGGACCCCGGCGCGGCATGATCGGCCACGTTCTTGGCGGCATTGACTGGATCCGAGATCGCTATAGCGGCGGCGTACGACGGCTGCTGCGCGTGGCCAGTCTCTCGCTCATCCTGGTCGCCGTGTTCGCAGCCGGCATCTTCGGGATGTCGCACCTGACGCCGACAGGGTTCCTCCCCGAGGAAGACCAGGGCGCTTTCTTCACTTCGGTGCAGTTGCCGGACGGTGCATCCGTTGCGCGGACCAGTGAAGTCACCAAACAGATCGAGGACGTCCTGAAGGAGATGCCGGCCGTCGACCATGTTCTGGCCATCATCGGTTTCTCCCTGCTTGACGGGGCGTCCGAGCCCAACAGCGCGCTGGTGGTGACGCGCCTCAAGCCGTTTGCCGATCGCAAGGCGGCCGCGGATTCGGTGCAGGCGTTGATCCGGCAGACTTACGCAGCCGGCTCGCAAATCCGGCAGGCCAATGTACTGCCGTTCAATATGCCGCCGATCATCGGACTCTCCACCTCAGGCGGGTTCGAGTACCAGCTCCAGGCGCTGGAAGGACAGAGCCCCGCCGCGATCTCCAGTGTCACGGGTGCGTTGATCGGAGCGGCCAATGCCGATCCGCGGCTGACGCGAGTGTTCTCGACCTTCACCGCGACCAATCCATCGATCTATCTCGACATCGATCGACGCAAGGCGCAGGCACTTGGCGTGACCATCAGCGATATCTTCACGGCCCTTCAGGCGACGCTGGGCGGCATCTACGTCAACAATTTCAACCTCTATGGACGTACCTGGCAGGTCAACGTGCAGGGGGAGGCGCTCGATCGCGCCGACCTTTCCGATATCTGGCGCATCTATGTCCGCAATAGCACGGGTCAGATGGTTCCGATGCGGTCGCTCGCCGGCATCAAGATCGTAACCGGGCCTCAGGTCATTACCCGCTACAACAATTATCGTTCAGTGACGGTGAACGGCAGCCCGGCGCCAGGCGTCTCGTCCGGCACCGCGATGGCAGCGATGGCAGAGATCTCCAACAACGTGCTGCCTGCAGGTTACAGTTTCGAGTGGACCGGCACCGCCTATCAGGAGCAACAGGCAGCAGGACAAACCGGGGTGGTGCTCGCGCTCGCCGTGCTGTTCGCCTATCTGTTCCTGGTGGC
Organism: Bradyrhizobium sp. 61; assembly: GCF_023073075.1. Classification (NCBI taxonomy): domain Bacteria; kingdom Pseudomonadati; phylum Pseudomonadota; class Alphaproteobacteria; order Hyphomicrobiales; family Nitrobacteraceae; genus Bradyrhizobium; species Bradyrhizobium sp. 61. Next base: position 42,776 of record NZ_JADPIU010000109.1, read on the forward strand.
GCTGTATGAGAGCACGGTGATCCCGATCCCGGTGCTGCTCTCCGTCGTTGTCGGCGTTCTAGGCTCATATATCGGTATTAAAATCGCCGGCCTCAATCTCGATCTGTACGGCCAGATTGGCCTCGTGGTGCTGATCGCGCTTGCCGCCAAGAACGGCATCCTGATCGTGGAATTCGCGAAGGAACGACGGGAAGCCGGCACAGAGCTTGCGGAGGCCGCGATCCAGGGGGCGCATATGCGGTTCCGCGCGGTGATGATGACCTCGGTTGCCTTCATTCTCGGACTCCTCCCGCTCGTACTCGCAACCGGCGCCGCCGAGCTGAGCCGCAGGGCGGTCGGGACCGCTGTTTTTGCCGGCATGCTCGCCGCAAGCTCAATCGGGATTTTTATGGTGCCGATGCTCTACGTCACGTTTCAACGCCTGCGCGAGCGCGCGAAGGCACGACCGGTCCCGGCGCAAACCACGTGACCCGAGTATCCAGGACGGCGCGAATACTCCGAGCCTGTTGCTCAGGGTTTCGACGGATGCCGGCGTTGCCGTTCCCCGCTACCGTTGTCCGTGCTTGAAACTGCGTAACAAGAAGAGAGGAGAAGAACAATGAACGCTCCCACACGTCGTGCCTTCCTTGGTCTTGCGCAGGGCGCCGTCGCCGCCGCAGCTGTCGGCGCAATCGGCGTTCGTTTCGTTGCGACAGCGGAGGCTATGCCGGTCGCCGCAAATCTGGGACGGGCCGCGATAACCACGGATCTCGCGACGCAGGCGCAGTGGGGTCCTCCGCATGGCCCCGGTTGGGGGCGGTCGCGACCGCGCAGGCGCCGTTGGGTTTGCTGGTGGCATCGCGGTCGCCGCCATTGCGGGTGGCGGTGGAGGTGACCGTCCGCGATCCCTTTGCGGACGGGAAAGGGCAGAGCTGCGCTTCCGCAGCGATCAGCTCTGCTTCACCGCCGCGATCGGTTGCGAAGCGCGGCGGGCCGGCAGCCGCTGATTTCGTTCACTCTTCAATCAATTTAGCTCGGATCGCGTAGCGGACCAGTCCAGCTATCGAATTGACCCCCAGTTTTCCCATGGCCGACGCCCGATGCGTTTCCGTGGTCTTCACGCTTGAGCTCAGCATCGCGCTGATACCCTTGTTGCTGTACCCCTCGGCCACGAGCTTGACAACGAGCCGCTCTCGCGGAGACAGCTTCACATGCCCCTCGCCGGCTTCGTCTTCTCGACCCGACTGACCACAAAATCGTCCGCCAACGAATGGCTTACGTGCCATTAGCGCTTCAACGGCAGCCAACAGCAGCTTGTTTGCGTCCGACTTGACCAGGAACGCGCGCGCACCCGCCTGAAGCGCCTCTTGAGCCAGCACTCCGGATTCGTGCGCGGTAAAGATCAGCACCTCAGTTTCGCGGAGATGTTTTTTTATTCCTCGAGTTATTTCCAGTCCCGTCATGCGCGGCATGAAGAAGTCGACGATCGCAACATCGGGCCGCTCTTTGAGAGCGGCCTCAAATGCCGATCTTCCGTCGGACGCCTCGGCGACAATCATCCAACCCGGCCGCTGCTCGAGGACCGCCCGTAGCCCGGATCGAACAGCATCATGATCATCAGCAATGAGAATTCGTTTCATGAGAGGGCTGCCTCGATGATCTTGTCGCAAGAGAACCTGGACGAGCTATGGGCGCTGCGTTTCAGCAGCATCTCCAACCGGACCATCTCACTCGCGCGCAAGAGCGCATGGAAAGGTCGCGCGCAGGATGGTTCCGCGCCGCAGCGTTGTGGGTGCCGATAATATCTCAAGCTGCCCTCCCATCTCTTGCAATCGAGCTCGCATGATACGGATTCCCGCTCCGGGTGCCCACGGACGAAAGCGGCATGCGCCATCTGCAGCGACCATGCCTTGTCCGTCGTCTCGGACCTCGAGCTTGAACTTCCTGTCCCTCATCCCGATAGTTATGACGACCTGTGTCGCCTTGGCGTGGCGGTAAACGTTCGTCAGGGCCTCCTGAACAATTCTCAGCAACGCTCGCTGCGCCCCGTATGGCAGGCCGTCGACCGCGGACGATATCGAGACCTCAATATTCAGCGGCGTTCGGGCTGCGAGCCCTTCTGCGAATTGCTCGATTGTCGTCTTGAGCCCTCCTTCAAACAGGTCCTGAGGGTGAAGCAGATATGTGAGAGACCGCAATTCCTTCATAGCGCGATCGATCGAGATGTCGAGCTGATCGCAATGTCTCGTCGCCTTCAGAGGATCGCCTAGCGCACTCCTTACTTGCATCAGAATGAGGCTCGCCGCCACCAGATGCTGGCACGTTGAATCGTGAAGCTCCGACGCAATTTGACGATGAACTTTTTCCTGCAGAGCGAACTGTTCGGAATTCGCCTTGCGCGCATGCCTCGATCCTCCGGAGGCATTTCGAACATGTCGGCTGACCGGTGTCTCCTGAAGGGACATGATACACTCGCCTTCCTGCAGTGCTAACTTTCGCACCGCTAGTTTCCTGGCATATGCAGACAATTCTCCGATAAATTTAGCCTACCGCCGCGACACACTGACCACGCAATCAGTATAAGCCACTACGTAGAAATCCTCTAGGCAGCCAATCCCCGTCGTGTGCCGAGCATCCCAAATTTGGCGCGATGCTCCCTGATTCAGATCAAGGAGCTGCAGGTAAGGAGCAGCATGTGGGTCGGCGAAAACGCGATTATGAAGACGCGTCCGTCAATCTGCGCGCTGTGTCATCGCCCGCTTGACGGCGGCGGCAGCAATCGAGCGGCCCGGCGAGGGTGTTGCGCCGCAGAACAGTCCGCCGCTGTTTAGGTAAGACGTCTTTCCATATTCCGCCCGGGCCACCTCTTTGAAATTCCGTAATTCGGAAATCAACAGAGGCATGGTCGGCTTGTCTTTCGGCGTCGCATCGATCTCCGGATCCATCGCGGCGTTCTATTCAGAGCTGTTCGACACGCGGATCCGCTACAATGGTCTCGTCTTCGCAAAAGAAGTCAGCGGCGCTGTCGTCGGCGGCTTTACGCCACTGATTTCGACGCGGCTGGTGCAGTGGAGTGGCGACGCGAGCTGGCCAGTCTCGGTCTACATGATGGTCACGGCGCTGGCAGCGCTTTTGTGCGCCTATCTCGCCTGGGACATCCTCGACGTCGGCCAGCGAAACGTCACAACTGCGACGAAACGCGACGCTCTTGTGGGCGTGCGACAAGTCATGGACGATACTGGCGACCATGCGAGATGACGAGCGCGACGGTGATGCGAACCAGCAAGAACATCTCGCGAACATTGCCAAGTCGACGCACGGTGCGATGTCCGACCACCAAAAGCGTCGCACGAGACGCGCTTTGCTCTGTCGCCTGAAATGGAAAAACCCCGCGCTAATAGGGCTTTCGATATGGTGGGCGCACCAGGGCTCGAACCTGGGACCCGCTGATTAAGAGACAGCCACGGGTTGAGAACAATCAATGACTTGCCAGTCTCACCCCCTCGACTTATCCGGGCCGAAAGGCGCTCTTTCTGTGCACTGGCATGCAATTGGAGCGTAACCAGCTTCACCGGTCAACCATAGGGGTATTCAAAAGTCCGGACCGAACACGTCGTTGTTGAATTGGGCCGAGGCCTCGTCGTTGTCCATGCTGTTGATCAGGTTCTGCTCGGGATCCGTAAAGCCACCTGCTGAGAGCGTATCTGGCGGCAATGCGCCATAACTGGCGCGATATTTATTCATGGCGGCCACGCTGCCGACATACGCACAGGTGCATCCGGAGGGATCCGCGTAGACATAGTAGGGACGCCCGCCCTTTTGCCGCAGCTGGAACTGATTGGGTGGAAACGACATCAGCCGATTCAACATCTCCGGCGTGGTGGCGGCGATGGGGTTAAACCCCGATGATATCAACAATTGACCTGTCGATTGCTGAGCGTAGCCGCGGGCGCCCGAGGACAAGAGGGCGAGAAGAGTGACCGAGACGATGCCCGCAGCAGCGCCTGTAGATCGAAGACTCATTTTTTCTCCGGGGACACCTGGATTGACTTCCGATTGGAGCCGGCAGTGAAAGGGAGGCGTCTATAAATATGCCGTGTACGAGCCGATCCACACCAGGATCGACATGAGCAAGCCGATGACGCCGGCGTTGTCCGCGAACACGGTGGCGGTGCCGGGCATGCCGAGCTTGAGCTGACTGCGGTCGATGGTTTTCGGTATGGAAATGGCAGCCGGATAGACCTTGGCGCCGCCGATCGAGCCGACGCGCGCCAGCGTACCCGAGACCGCGATCTGGCCCTGCCCCACGCCCTGCGGGATGGTCCCGACCGTCGCTTCGTGGATGCGGCCGGGGTCGTCGTCGAACACGAGCTCGACGCGCGCGCCGGGCTTGATGGTCTTGAATCCGTTTGGGGGGAACATGCCCGTGATGAGGATATCGTCCGTGACGACGAACGACATTACCGATCGCGCCGGCATGGCGCGGTCTCCAACCGCCAGGGCCATGATCGTAACAACGCCGTCGCCGACGGCACGGATCGTTGTTTGCTCGAGCTCCCATTTGGCCTGGTCAAGCTGGGCCTGGATCTGCGCGACGGTCGTATTGACCCCGCCGACCTCCGATTCCATAGCCAGCCGCGCATTCAATTGCGCACCCTTGGCTGCCTGTAGCTGAAACCCGGCCGTTTCGTACTGCACCTGGATGTCTTGCAGGCGGAACTCGGTCTGCGCGTCCTCGCTGACGAGCTTGCGGTAATCGGCAAGCCGCTGGGTGTGATAGGCGAGCTGCTTGGACAGCCCCTCGACATTGGCAGTCGCCTGCTGCTCGTAACTGGCAGTCAATTGCTTGACCTGCTGACGCGCCTGGGCGAGCGAGGCCTCGAGTTGGTCGACCTTGTACTGGAACGGCGCCGGATCGATGCGCAACAGCACGGCGCCGGCTTTCACCGGTTCGTTAGGCTTGACCGGAATGTCGATCACCTCGCCGGACACATTCGGCGTGACCTCCATGACGCGGGAAATCACAACAAAGCTTCCCGACGGGGTGAGATAGTTGAACATCGCGAGAAACACCGCGAGGATGAATGCACCGAACAGCCCTGCGACGGTGCCGGACGCCCAACCCCGTCGCACCAGCTTGAACCTGAAGAAGACGAGCCACACCAGGATCAAGTACACCGTCAGGATGATGAGCACGACTGAATTCCTCTATCTGCCGTGCACCGGGATTGCACACTAACAAGCCCGATAGCACGGCAGTATCGGCCAAATGCTTGCATCCACGACACCGGCGCAAATCCGGTCTCTACGAGACGCGCTTGAGGACGGGAGGCTTCCACGTCCCCTCACCAGCCGGCAGAATCGACGGCGGCGTGGTTTTCGGCCAGTACAGCCGCATTACCACATAGATCGGACCATCCGGCGCCGGCAGCCAGTTTGCCTCCTTGTCCGCTCCCGGAGACTTGTTCTGGATGTAGATCGTCAGCGAGCCGTCGGCGCCGAGCTTCATGTTCGGCAGCATCGGCGAGTTGATCAAGTAACGGTTGATGGGGTTCTTCACCAGCAGCTGCGTCTTGCCGTCATACATCGTGACCGACCAGAAGGCATTGACCGGCGGCAGCTGTGCCGCCGGGAAGGTCAGCGCGTAGTTCGACTTGGAGCAGTCGAGTTCTTTGCCATCGGCGTCCAGTTTGCTGAGAGGATACATGGCCTCCACCGCGTCGTTGCCATAGATGCCGGCCTTCGCGGCTGCCGCGCGCAAGAGCCAGTCGCCATGAAAGAATGCGGCATCGCCGAACGACGCGCCGACGCGCCAGCCGTTGATGTCCTTGCCGAGGGTCGCGACGGCCTCGGTGACCTTGCGCTCGCCCTCCTTCATGCCGAGCAGGATCTCGGCCTTGTCTTCGAGCGACAGGCTGCGGAAGTCAAAGCTCTTGCCCGGTCCCACGCCGATCCGCGCCAGTTGCTCGCGAATCCAGCGATCCTCCGGCAGCGGCGGTGCGAATTGAAGCGCGAAATCCAAGTATTCGAAGAACTCGGTGCGGACGAGGTCCTTCTCGAATTTGGGGAAAGAAAGCGCCGGCGCAGGCGCGGGCGGAGGCTGGTTCAGGAAGCTGGAAAGTGGCTGCACCTTGTAGCCGGCCTGAACCTTCTTGACGGCCTCAATATCGGCCGGGTCGAACAGCTGTGTCCGGAAGAGTGCCAGGCAGAAATCGGTGGTCGAACGGAACACCTTCTTGACGCCGGGGGGCGTCACGCCGGTCCATCGCGGGCCGACAACCATATAGCTTCCGGCATCGCTGCCGGTGGCGCGTGTACCGACATAGCCGAAATTATACGTGTTAAGGTCGTTCAGCTGCAGCGCGTAGTAGCGCTTGGGATCAATCGCCGGCACCGAGAAGACAATGGGCTCGGCCCGCAGGTCAAGCCATGCGAGCGAATACGGCGTGTCGCTATTGGGCGTGATGACGGCAGTATCTTCGTAGGTGAAGACGCGCGCTTCGTTGAACAGCGTATTGAACGGCGCCTTGTACTGGCCCGACGACTTGTCGACAGCATACTCATTCATGACGCCATAGGCCATCACCATCGGCAGGCCATAGATGAAGCCGGCCTCGGCAATGTCCTTGACCTTGAAGAAGCCGGGACGCTCGGACGACTGGGCCCAGGCGTGGCTCGATTTGACTCCAGCCGCGACGACGGTCGCCAATGCGGCGGATCGCAAAAGACCGCGCTTGGTCAGCAGGTAAGAGCTCTGGATCGATCGCTTTGGCATCAAAAATACTCCATTTCCGTGGTGGACGGGTATCGCGCGCCAAGCGCCTCGTCCGCTTGTCATTTTGCCGAAGACGAGGTGACCCGCTATGCAGATTCGGCAAGCGCGGCCTCCGGCCGCGGAGCAATGGCCTGCAGCGGCGTCCAATCTATTGCCTGCGTTCGGTCTTCGAACCCGTAGTGCGCGCGCCAGACAGATCTAGAGCAGGCGCATCAGCCCGTAACTAGCACTACTTTGGCAGATTGTTGATTTCATCGCGATTTATAGGATTCCCGAATCAATTTTTCAATGATTCATGGGTGGTCGGCTCTTGGAGGGCTGA
>NZ_JADPIU010000080.1:0-43177 GCF_023073075.1 Bradyrhizobium sp. 61
CATCGTCGAATCCGTGCTGGCCGTCAACGAGAACCGCAAGCGCGCGATGGCGCGCAAGGTCAGCCAGGCGCTCGGCGGTAGCTTGCGCGGCAAGACCATTGCGGTGCTCGGCCTCACCTTCAAGCCCGACACCGACGACATGCGCGATGCGCCGTCGATCCCGCTCGTCACCGGCCTGATCGACATGGGCGCGACGGTCAAGGCCTTCGATCCCGTCGGCATGGAGCAGGCCAAGGGCGAACTGCCGAACATCACCTATTGCGAGGACGCCTATTCCTGCGCGCAAGGCGCCGATGCGCTCGTCATCGTCACCGAATGGGTGCAGTTCCGCGCGCTCGATCTCGGCCGGCTGAAGGCGGCCATGACCCAGCCCGTCGTGGTCGATCTCCGCAACATCTACCCGCCCGAAGAGATGCAAGCCGCCGGCTTCACCTACGAGAGCATCGGGCGATCGTCCCAGGCTTAAGCCAGTCGTTTGAAGTTCGGCTTCGCCCGCCTCATCCTGGGGCGGGCGAAATCGTTTCTGATGCGATATGATCCGGTCGCATCAGGTCGCCGCGTTTGGCCGCGTTGCCGCGATGGAGATTGTCATGACCGACGACACGCACACGATCCGCAGTGGCGGGCTCACCGCGACCATCAAGGCACACGGCGCCGAGCTGTGCTCGTTGAAGGACGGCAGCGGTGTCGAATTTGTCTGGCAGGCGGGGCCGGCCTGGCCACGCCACGCGCCGCTGCTGTTTCCGATCGTCGGGCGTCTCGCCAATGACGAAATGCGGCACCGGGGCAAGACCTACCGGATGACCCAGCACGGTTTTGCGCGCGACAGCCGGTTCGCGTGGGTAGAGCGCGGCGAGAACCGTTGCACGCTGGCGCTCGAAGACAGCGAGACAACGCGCGCGCTCTATCCGTTCGCATTTCGCCTGACGGCCACCTATGCGATCGACGACGCTGGTCTCGATCTCTCGCTCACGGTCGTGAACACTGGCAAGGAGACATTGCCGGTGTCGCTCGGTGGCCATCCCGCCTTCAACTGGCCGCTTCAGCCTGGAATGTCGAAGGAGAGCTACGCGCTGACCTTCACGAACGAGGAGCCGTCTCCGGTTCGCCGTGTCGAGGGCGGACTCCTGCTCGCGGCAACGGATCCGAGCCCCGTCAGAGGCACCGTGCTTCCTTTGTCGGAATCCCTGTTCACCAATGACGCCGTCATCCTCGACCCCGTCAACAGCCATGCGGTCCGCTATGCGGCCGGGCAGGGGGGCGGGCCCTGGCTCAAAATGTCATGGCGCGGCTTTCGCGAACTCGGCGTCTGGTCGAAACCGACAGGCGCGCCGTTCCTCTGCATCGAGCCCTGGCGCGGCTATGCCAGTCCCGTCGGTTTCGATAGCGAGTTCAGCGACAAGCCGGGTCTGATGCACATCGCGGCCGGCGCGAACGAAGAACTGTCGTACCGGATCGAGGTCGGGTCGTCCTGAGGCAGGCCTTCGCGTGCCTGTGGCTCTCAGACCTCGATCCGCGTGAGGTCCTCGCCGAGCACGACGGGACCTGCGTAGTCTCGGCGGACGTCCGCGAGAAGCGCGTTCAGCATGGAATCGTCAGTGCGCGGCCGGTGATGGGTCAGCGCGAGCCTCTTGACGCCGGCCTTGGCGGCAACCTTGCCGACCGTATCGCCGCAGGCGAGCGTATATTTCGCGAGCCGGCGGAAGTGGTCGTTGGTGATCTCAGGCGTCGCGAGAAAGCAGCACTGGACCAGCAGGTCGGCTCCCTGTGCCAGCCGCTCGAGACCGGGGCAGGGCACCGTGTCGCCGGAGATCGCTATGACCTTGCCCTCGGCTTCGAAGCGAAAGCCGAGACACATCCAGCGCGCGAGAAACGCCGGCGACATGTCGAGACCGTCGCCATGTGAGACGAGCTCGGCGCTGATCTTCCAGCGACCGGTGTCGAGGACGGGGCCGGGAATGATGTCCGTCGCGACGACCGGCTTCCATCCGCCAAAGGTCGGCTCGCCCTGATCCCGCCAGGCGATGTCCTTGTCGTAGACCTGTGTGATCAGCGTGTTGACGAGCCGTTCGGTATCGGGCGGACCGTAGATGCGTAGATCGTCCTTGCGCCCATGCATCCACGAATTCAGCATCACATCATAGAGGTCGCCGATGTGGTCGAAGTGGTGATGGGTGAGAAAGACCGTGTTGATGGCGCCGAGCGGCACGCCGGCTTTGTGGAGCTGCACCATGACGCCGCGGCCCGCGTCGAACAGGATATTCTCCTCGCCGAGCCTGATCAGCGTGGTCGTCGCCATGCGGCGCGGGTCCGGGCGTGGGCCGCCGGTGCCGAGCAGTATGACTTCCATGGCGCCTACTCCAGCGTGAAGCCGGTCGATCTGATCACGCCGCCCCGGCGTGTCTGAAGATCGTTCGTGGCGTACTTTAGATTCGAAGGCGTCAGCTAGACAAGTCGCGCGTCAGTGCAGACCGGCCACAGTGGCAGCAATGGTTGGCCGGATCGTTGACCGGTCCGATCCCGCGGACGTCAGGCGATGCGCAAAATCCTGCGCGCGCCGTTCGACCAGATGCCAGGTCGCGCGTGCGACGAGATAGCTGAGCGCGGCGGTGACGGCATAGGCGATCAGCAGCGAGACCAGTCCGTCCGCAAGCGGCCAGATCTGGCGCAGGCCGTAGATCACCGCGAAGTGCGACAGGTACATCGAATAGGAGTTGCGGCCGAGCGCCTCGATCGGCCGGCAGCGGATCGCGAGGCGGATGCAACCTGCAACCAGCGCGCCAAGCACGAGGTTGATCATCAAATAGTTGAATTCATGCGAGCCGGTCGCGCGGTCGGCAATGAAGGACAGCGCGATGAAGGCGGCGAAGATCGCTACGTCCGACTTCGCAAAGCCGTCGCGCAGCGAGAAGAACAGCGCGCATCCCACGAGGAAGACCGGCAACTGGTTCAGGAAGCTGATGTGTAGCGCATTCCAGACGAAGGCCTCGTGGCCGGGCCCGTAATAGGCCGAGAACAGCGCGAACGCCCACGGCTTGAACAGGCAGACATTGACGAGATGCAGCGCGATCGCGAGCGCAAGATAGAGGTGGCGGCGCGATCCGAAGGCCGTGATCACGAAGGGGAAGACGAGATAGAACGTCATTTCCGCCGCAATCGACCAGTCGCCCGGCACGACGCTGTTGACGCTGTCCGGCCAGAAGCCGTGCAGGAAGGTCGCGGTCAGGATCACCTGGAGCGGCCCGATGCCGTTGGGCGCGTTGTAGCTGGGACCCGTGCCGTTGACGGCGAGGTAAACCGGGATCGCGAGCCAGAACAGCGGCGCGATGCGCAGGAAGCGCCGGATGTAGAATTTGCGCGTCGGGTCGGTTTCGGTGCGCTGCGTCCACATCAGGCACATCGTCATGGCGCTGACGAAGTAGAACACGTTGACGCCGGTCCAGCCGCACATGAAGGCGAAGTCGACGGCGTGGATCTTTGAAGGAAAGGATTGTGAGACGTGGATCGCCATCACGCCGACGATGGCGAGGCCGCGCAGGACGTCGAGCGTGTGAGAACGGCCGAAAGGCGTTGCACCTTGCTCGGTTCGTTCGGCGGCCAACCGGGCCTGCCCCTGCATCACGCCTGCTCCGTGGTTTCGCATCTGCAAGCGGAGACCATAGAGGCGCGGCTGGCTGTTTCGAAGCCGAAGCCTTTCTTTACGTTAACCAGCGGTTGAGTCTGATGCCGAATGTACGGGATCGGCGGTGTCGAGGGGGCTGGTCGTCGCTCGCACGCGCCACGCCGGCATGATGATGCGCGCGATGAGAATTGTGGGGCAATTCATACTTAATACGCCAATACCATGACCAATATTGTTCGGGCAGCACAACACGCCTAGTATTCCAGCAGGCAAATTTCGGGGGCTCGAATAAGTCGTGAATGTTCGTTCACAGGACAGTGCGCTGCGCGACGACTTGAACTTTCAAGCCGCGCCACAAGCACACAGGACATCCAACAACGTGGTTGATTCCGCACGTCAGGAATTGAGGCCTGCCGGCCGCGAGCGGCTGATCGTCGTCGAAGACGATCCCGTGACGCGGACGATGCTGGTCGGCTATTTCAGCGAGAACAATTTCGATGTGGTCGGCGCCGGCTCCTGCGCGGAATGCCGCCAGGCGCTGCGCTCGCGCACCGATCTCGTCTTCCTCGACGTGCAGTTGCCTGACGGCGACGGCTTCGAGCTCGCCAAGGAGATCCAGGCGACCAGTAACGCCGGCATCATCTTTGTGACGCGCCGCGACACCGACGTCGATCGCATCCTCGGCCTCGAGATCGCCGGCGACCATTATGTCACCAAGCCGATCAATCTGCGCGACCTGCTCGCGCGCGCGCGCAGCGTGCTGCGGCGGCGTTCGATCGACCGCAAGGCGGCGCGCAACCACAATTCGATCGCCTTCGGCGACTGGATCATCGACCTGACCCGGCGCGAGCTGCTCGGCAGCGACGGCAAGCCGGTGGCGTTGACGCGCGCCGAGTTCGATCTGCTCGCGGCGCTGGTCGGCGCCGACGGCCGGCCGCTCAGCCGCGACTATCTGATCGAGGTCGTCAGCAACCGCCAGGCCGAGGTCGATATCCGCACGGTCGATGCGCTGGTGGCGCGGCTGCGCCGCAAGCTCGTCGGCAGCGGCACGCCCGTGATCGCGACCGTCACCGGCGTCGGCTACAAGCTCGCGCTCAGCGAGCGGCTCTAGCCTCATCCGTCGAAAGCTCCGATCACCCTCGCGCTTATCGCGCGCGGGCGCTCTGGTCCGTCGATGTCCTTTGCGCCGCCCCGGCCAGCTGGTCATCGACCGCATACAGCGTGCAGGTCGGCGACCATTTCATGCAGGCGCTAAGCGAATCGCGCCGGGCGTCGTCGGCGGTGGTGCGTCCTGAGCGCCAGCCGTAACCGCCGTTCGGCGACACCGCAAAAGCCTTGTGCGGCATGGTGCTGGCGAGGTAGCGCGAGAATTCGGCGCGCGCGGCCTCGTTGAGCTGGCCCGGCGGCGGCAGCGGATCGGGAAGGCTCAGGATGTCATGGCCGAGCCCGCGCTCGCGCAGGAAGGCGTCGAGATAGGGCGTCCATTGCGGGCGGCCCACCACCGAATAGAGATAGTGACCGTCGTCGCCGTAAGGCGGCGCCGCAATGAATTTCGCGTGACCGCCATTGCCGCGAAATCCGTCATAGAGGCGGCGCGCGAGATCGGGACCGAAGAACGAATCATTGGCCGCATAGACCCACAGCATCGGCACGCGCGACGTCTTGCCGAACGTGGCGAAGGCCTGCACCAGCCCATCCTCGTTGCAGACGTCGTCGTCATCGCGCGAGCCGCGGCCGCCGGCAAAGCTGATCGCGGCGATCAGACCCGGCGGTGCCTGCGCGGTCAGTGCGACGGTGGCGAGCCCGCCGGCGGAATGGCCGGCCGCGATCATGCCCGATGTCGTGACGTCGGCCCTCCGACCCATCGCATCGATCGCCGCGCGCAAATCCGCGACCGCAACCGCCGCCGCCGGCAGATAGGCGGCATTGGCGCAGCCGCCGACGCTGTCGACGCGCCCGCCGGGCGAGGTGCCGTAGCCGCGCCGCATCACGATCAGCGCGGCAAAGCCGCGCCGGGCGTATTCGAGCGCGATCCCGTAATATTTGTGCGCCGACATCGTCGCGCGGTCGTCGAAACTGCGCGGCGAGCCGTGGCTGAGCAGCGCGAGCGGATAGCGCTTCGTTCCGGCCGGCCGGACCAGAAAGGCCTCCAGCCCCTGCGGCCCGGCCTCCGTCATCGGGATGCGCAGGTCTTCCGTGTAGAACTCCGCGGCCATCGCATTGGGCACGACGCCAGCCGTCGCAAGCCAGGCCATCAGAACAACCAAGAGCCTGTGAAACAGCGTCATGCCCCGACTCGAAAAAGCCCCGATCTGAATGACCATAGCATGATCTCAGGAACGGCCAGCCCATCGCAGGTGTTGTGCCCTTGGCGGGGGGCCGGCCGATGCTATGCTATCCCGCAATCTCTGGACGACAGGACGAGGATATTTCAGTGGCTGATGTTCATCCCGCGGCGGGCAAGCTGGTCTCGCCGGACGCGCTCACCAACGTTCCTCGGCTGGTGACGGCCTATTTCGCTGGCAAGCCCGATGTCGGCGATCCCGCGCAGCGGGTGGCGTTCGGCACCTCCGGCCATCGCGGCACGTCGTTCAAGAACAGCTTCAACGAGGGCCACATCCTCGCGACCACGCAGGCCATTTGTGACTACAGAACAGAAAAGGGCCTGACCGGCCCGCTCTTCATCGGCATCGACACCCATGCGCTGGCCGAGCCGGCGCTGGTCAGCGCCGTCGAGGTGTTCGCCGCCAACGGCGTCGACATCATGATCGACAAGGACGGCGGCTACAGCCCGACGCCTGTCATCTCGCACGCGATCCTGACCTACAACAAGGACCGCACTAGCGGCCTTGCCGACGGCGTCGTCGTCACGCCCTCGCACAATCCCCCCGAGGACGGCGGCTACAAATACAATCCGCCGCATGGCGGCCCGGCCGACACCGACGCGACCTCCGTCGTCGAGAAGCGCGCCAACGCCTATCTCGCCGACGGTCTGAAGGGCGTGAAGCGCATCGACTACGCCAAGGCGCGCAAATCCGCGAACGTGCACGCCTACGACTTCATCACGCCCTACGTTGCCGATCTCGGCAATGTCGTCGATCTCGATCTGGTCAAATCCGCCGGAATCAATATCGGGATCGATCCGCTCGGCGGCGCCGCCGTGCATTACTGGCATCCGATCATCGAGCGCTACGGCCTGAAGGCCACCGTCGTGAACGAGGCGATCGATCCGACCTTCCGCTTCATGACCGTCGACTGGGATGGCAAGATCCGCATGGATTGCTCCTCGCCTTACGCGATGGCGAGCCTGATCGCGATGCGCGACCGCTTCGACGTCGCCTTTGCCAACGACACCGATGCCGACCGCCACGGCATCGTGACGCGCACCGGCGGCCTGATGAATCCGAACCATTATCTGGCGACCGCGATCTCGTATCTGTTCGCGAACCGCCCGAACTGGGGCAAGGATGCCGCGATCGGCAAGACCGTGGTGTCGAGCTCGATCATCGACCGTGTCGCCAAGAAGCTCGGCCGCAGGCTGGTCGAAACGCCGGTCGGCTTCAAATGGTTCGTCGACGGCCTCCTCACGGGCGGCTTCGGCTTTGGCGGCGAGGAGAGTGCAGGGGCCTCGTTCCTGCGCCGCGACGGCGGGGTGTGGACCACCGACAAGGACGGCATCATCCTCGGCCTGCTCGCAGCCGAGATCATGGCCAAGACCGGCCGCGATCCGAGCCAGCTCTTCAACGACCTCACTGCCGAGCTCGGCGTGCCGCACTATGCGCGCATCGACGTCGCCGCTACCGTGCCCCAGAAGAACATTCTCAAATCCGTTACGCCCGAGCAGCTCGGCCTCAAGGATCTCGCCGGCGATCCCGTGCGCGCCACGCTGAGCAAGGCGCCGGGCAACGGCCAGCCGTTCGGCGGCATCAAGGTCGAAACCGATTTCGGCTGGTTCGCCGCGAGGCCCTCCGGCACGGAGGACGTCTACAAGATCTACGCGGAAAGCTTCCGCAGCACCGAGCACCTGAAGCGGATTCAGGAAGAGGCCCAGGCGGGGCTGAAGAAGGTGTTCGGGGCGTAGGGCGCCGAGCCCAGTACGACTCGGTTGCTGCTCCGAGGAAGTGTTTGCCGCATTCTCCGCTGTCATCACCCGCGAAAGCGGGTGATCCAGTACGCCGCGGCCGTGCCGTGATGCGGAGAAGCCGCGGCGTACTGGATTCCCCGCCTTCGCGGCGAATGACATGTGGTGGAATTGTATACACCATCAGGATAATAGGTATCTAAATACGCCAAATTTAGCCTTGAACGATTCTATCCCTCCGCTATTGTATACACGACGCATACATAAGCCTTGGGAGAGCGACCCGTGACAAAACCCTTCCCGATGAACGCGTGGTACGCCGCGGCCTGGGACGCCGACGTCAAGCCGGCGCTGTTGCCGCGGACGATCTGCGGCAAGCATGTCGTGATGTACCGCAAGGCCGATGGCTCGGTGGCCGCGCTGGAGGATGCCTGCTGGCACCGCCTGGTGCCGCTGTCCAAGGGCCGCCTGGAAGGCGACACCGTCGTCTGCGGCTATCACGGCCTGAAATACAATGCGCAGGGGCGCTGCACCTTCATGCCCTCGCAGGAGACCATCAATCCGTCGGCCTGCGTCCGCGCCTATCCCGTGGTCGAGCGTCATCGCTACGTCTGGCTCTGGATGGGCGACCCCGCGCTCGCCGATCCCGCGCTCGTTCCTGACATGCACTGGAATCACGATCCGGCCTGGGCCGGCGATGGCAAGACCATCCGCGTCAATTGCGACTACCGCCTCGTGCTCGACAATCTCATGGACCTCACCCACGAGACATTCGTGCACGGCTCCTCGATCGGCAACGATGCGGTCGCCGAGGCGCCGTTCGACGTCACCCATGGCGAGAAGACGGTGACGGTGACGCGCTGGATGCGCGGCATCGAGGCGCCGCCGTTCTGGGCCAAGCAGCTCGGCAAGCCCGGCCTCGTCGACCGCTGGCAGATCATCCGCTTCGAAGCCCCGTGCACGATCGCGATCGATGTCGGCGTGGCGCCGACAGGCACCGGCGCGCCGGAAGGCGACCGCTCGCAGGGCGTCAACGGTTTCGTGCTCAACACCATCACGCCGGAGACCGAGAAGACCTGCCACTATTTCTGGGCGTTCGTCCGCAACTATCAGATCGGCGAGCAGCGCATCACCACCGAGATCCGCGAGGGCGTCTCCGGCATCTTCCACGAGGACGAGTTGATCCTCGAGGCGCAGCAGCGCGCCATGGACGAGAACCCCGATCGGATCTTCTACAACCTCAACATCGATGCCGGTGCGATGTGGACGCGCAAGCTGATCGACAGGATGGTGGCGAAGGAAAACCCGCCGCAGCAGCTCCAGGCCGCGGAGTAGGCCAGGTGAAAGCAGCGCCCGAGCGTGAGGTCGACCGCTCCGTCTCGCAGACCGTGAAGGCGCAGCTCGCGCTGCGCGACCAGATCCTGTCGGGTCGTTTACGGCCCGGCGAGCGTATCTCCGAGCTCCAGGCAGTGGAGACGACCGGCGCCTCGCGCACGCCGGTGCGCATGGCGCTGGTGCGGCTCGAGGAGGAAGGCCTGCTGGAGGCGATTCCCTCCGGCGGCTTCATGGTGAAGGCGTTTTCCGAACGCGACATCTCCGATTCCATCGAGCTGCGTGGCACGCTCGAAGGGCTCGCCGCGCGCTTCGCCGCCGAGCGCGGCGTTTCCGCGCGCGAGCTCGAGCCGCTGAAGGAGTGCCTTGCCGCGATCGACGAGTTGCTGCGCCAGGTGCCGATCTCGGTCGACGCGTTCTCCTCCTATGTCACGCTGAACGCGCGCTTCCACGCACTGCTCACCGAATTGTCGCGCAGCCCGCCGTTGATCCGGCAGATCGACCGCGCTTCGGCGCTGCCGTTCGCCTCGCCAAGCGGTTTCGTGATGGCGCAATCGGCGCTGCCCGAGGCGCAGCAGATTCTGATCATCGGGCAGGAGCACCATCGCGTCGTGATCGACGCCATCGAGAACCGCGAAGGCGCCCGCGCCGAGGCCGTGATGCGCGAGCACGCGCGCCTCGCAGTGCGAAACCTGCGGCTTGCGCTGCGCAACCGCACCCATCTCGACCTCTTGCCGGCGCTCGCGCTGATCAGGACCGCAACCGACTAGGGCAATCGCCATGCGCTTCATCGAAACCTGGATTCCGGCAACGCTGGTCGCGACGCGCGATCTTGCGCCGGGCATCCGCGAATTCCTGATCCTGCCGGATCAGTTCGACGGCACGGCCTATCCGGTCGGCAGCCACATCAATATCAGCGTGACCATCGACGGCCTGCCGGAGACGCGATCCTATTCGCTGGTCGGCGAGGCGTCCTCGCGCGGTTACAAGATCGCGGTGCGCCGTGCCGAGGATTCCCGCGGCGGCTCGCGCTGTATGTGGCAGCTCGCACCAGGCGCCCGGCTCGACATCACCCGGCCGGCTTCGCTGCTCGCGGTCGACTGGGCCCGCGAAAACTATTGCCTGATCGCCGGCGGCATCGGCATCACGCCGATCCTTGGCGCCGCACAGGCGCTGGCGCGTCGCGGCGCTGATGTCACGCTGCATTATGCCGTGCGCTCGCGCACCGATGCCGCCTATCTCGACGATCTCGCCAAAATGCTCGGTGAGCGCCTGGTCGTTCACGCGAGCGACGAGGGCCGGCGGCTCGACCTCGATGCGCTGTTCGGATCATTGCCGCAAGGTGCGCTGGCGCTGTTCTGCGGCCCGATGAGGATGCTGGATGCCGCGCGCCACGCCTGGATCGGCGCCGGCCATCCGCTTCCCGATCTCCGCTACGAGACCTTCGGCTCCAGCGGCACGCTGCCGACCGAGACGTTTCGCGTGCGCCTGAAGGGGACCGATGTCGAGCTCGAAATCCCGCGCGAGCGCTCGATGCTTGATGTGCTCAATGCCAGCGGCCACGACGTAATGTACGACTGCAAGCGCGGCGAATGCGGCCTGTGCGCCATCGACGTGGTCGAGGTCGACGGCGAGATCGATCATCGCGACGTCTTCTTCAGCGATCACCAGAAGCAAAGCAACCAGAAGATCTGCGCCTGCGTCTCCCGCGCCCGCGGCACCATCACCGTCGACACGCTGCTGCGGGCGGACGCGGTCTGACCGGGGCTGGAAGGCGTACTCGGAAAACGCGATCAGCCTGAGGCCTGCGCATCCGCTCTCCTCTCGGGAGCGGATGGGTGCAGGTCGTCCTGGCGAGGCAGATAAGGGCGGTGACGAAGCGGGCTTCGTTTGCAGCGTCAACGGGCCGGTAAGAGTGCTTCGTGCGGTCCGCCAATCATGATAGGTTTGCTCTCGGCAATAAATGCGTTCAGCCGGTCTTGGACAGCAAGGGTGGAGGTTCTGCCATGAAATCCAATTCTGTCTCGCTGGCAGTCGATGCGTTCGCCACAGGGCGAGCTGACGCGCTGATTTTAATCGGCCGCGTTCTCCTCGCGTGGGTATTCGTCGGAAGCGCGTATGGAGCAATATCCAACTTCAGCGGCTCTGTGGGTTATTTCAGGTCCCTGAACCTTCCGGCACCCGAGCTGTTCACGATGACGAACATCGTACTGGAGGTATTGATATCCGTTGGTTTGATATTGGGCGTCGGTACGCGCTACTGCGCAATTCTGACGTTTGTGTTCGTATTGGCGGCAACGGCTATTGCGCACCGCTACTGGGAGTATCCCGCGGGTGCGCAGCAGATCGGTCAATACAACCACTTCTTGAAGAACGTCTCGATCATGGGAGGCGCGATGTTGATCTTCGTCACCGGGGCGGGCCGGTTCAGTTTCGATCGAGCATCGTAGCCGAGATCACTTCAAGTCGGGCTTGAAAGCTTCCTCTATCGCGCGGCGGATGCTCTTTGAGAGCTGCTTCAGGGTCTTGCTCACGAGGGCGAAGAGAAGCATCAACCAAGTCGCAAGCGCGGCACACCACAGTACGACTTCCAATATCTCAGGCATGATGATGCCCCTCAAAAATAATTACTTTGAAATGCGGCAAGTGTTGCTTAATGGGGCCGACACGGCAAGCCGTCTTGAGAGTGGTAGCGCGCCGAAACACTCGGAAACGCTCTCAAAACAGCGGACAGCCTTAGGTCAGGGATGCAGACCAACCCTATGACCGCGAAGACTGGCGCGGGATGCAGAACTGCCTGGCAGCGATTCATTTGCGAAGGGTGGCTTGAAGAAATTCTGCCCTGCGCGAGTCAGCTTCACCCCTGGAAGCGGACCGCCTCACATTTGCGAGTATTTCCCTACGCCGCGTAAGTCGCCCGCAGCTTTTTCGTGTTCAACAGCGCCAGAACGCCATCGGCCGACACCGGCCGGCTGATCAGATAGCCCTGCGCTTCATCGCAACCGAACTGGCGCAGAAACTCGAGCTGGTCGGCGGTCTCGACGCCTTCCGCAACCACACCGATGCGCAGGTCGCGCGCCAGCGAGATCACCGACTTCACGATCGCGGCGCAGTCGGGCTGCACCAGCATGTCGCGGATGAAGGACTGGTCGATCTTGATACGGCTGAACGGCAGCTTGCGCAGATAGGTGAGGGAGGAGAAGCCGGTGCCGAAATCGTCTAGCGCCACCGTGATGCCGAGCTCGAGCAGCGCGTTCAGGATTGACGCCGCGGAGCCGTATTTCGACAGCAGCATCGATTCCGTGATCTCGATCTCGAGCCGGTGCGGGGCGACCTTCGCGTCCGCGAGCGCCTGCACGATGGTCTGGAGGATGCCGGTGCTGTGAAACTGCGCCGCAGAGAAGTTCACGGCGACCCTGATGTCTTCCGGCCAGTCCGAAAGCGTCGCGCAGGCGCGCCGGATCACCCATTCGCCGATCTCGTGGATCAGCCCGGTCTCCTCGGCGATCGGGATGAATTCGCTCGGCGGTACCAGTCCGCGTCGGGGATGCTGCCAGCGCAGCAGCGCCTCGAAGCCGGTGATGCGGTTCTCGCCGAGATCGAGGAACGGCTGGAACACCAGGAACAGCTCGTCCCTGACGATGGCGCCTTCGAGGTCCGCTTGCAGCGCTTTGCGATCGCGTGACACCCTTTCATCGGCTTCCTCGAAGAAGCAGACCGTGCCGGGGCCGGCCTTCTTGGCGCGATACAAAGCGGCGTCGGCATTCTTCATGATGTCGAGCTGCGTGGTGCCGTCGCGGGGCGCCAGCACGATGCCGACGCTGGTCGCGCCGGCGATCTGGCGGCCCTCGATCTGGAACGGTTCGTCGAAGGCCGCGACGAAGCGTTCGGCGATCTCGAGCGCATCCTCGGGCCGCGCCAGATTGGCCATCACCAGCGCGAACTCGTCGCCGCCGATTCGCGCGACGTGCTCGGCCGCGCGCGTGCAGCGTTGCAGGCGGCTTGCGACCTGGACCAGGAATTCGTCGCCGGCGGGGTGGCCGAACTTGTCGTTGACCTCCTTGAAGCGGTCGAGGTCGAGCAGGAGCACCGCGAATTCTTCGCCCGACAGGGCCATCCGCCGCAGCGCGGCTTCGAGCGTCTCATTGAAGGCGAAGCGGTTGGGCAATAGCGTGAGGGGATCCTGCCGGACCGTGCGCTCTGCCTCGATCTGCCGGATCACGCGCCGCGCGAACGCGAACGAATTGACGAACACCGCGCGCAGCAGCACGCTGCCGTAAACCACCACCAGGATGGCCATCAGCACATAGGCGGGATCGCCGTCGCGGCCGAGGCAGATGGCGATGCCGACGAAGATGGGGCTGGTGAAGGCGATGGCCGCAATCGGGATCGTGGCGAAGGCCAGCGCGCCGCCGGCCAGCATTCCCGAGCAAAGGCAGGTGATCACGAGCTGGCCGCCGGTCGCGGCATTCGCGAAGAAGGCGACCGGGACGATGCCCCAGGCAACGCCGAGCACGAAGGCGTTGCGCACCAGCCGATGCATGGCCCGGCGCGAAACGAATTGCGGTTTTGTGATCCGGCGCGAGGCGTGGGATTGCAGGCCGAATGCAATCGCGGCGCCGGCCACGATCGCGGCCCAGGCCAACGCAAACTTCCAGTCCGGCGAATGCCAGAGCGCGATGGCGAGCACGGCCGCATTGCAGGCATTGGCAAGCATGATGCCGACGGAGTAGCCGAGCACCAGTGACATCTGATCGGCGCGGATATGTCCGGCGACGGCTTCGTCGGTTGCAGGACCGCCAAAGGCCGACAGATCGCCGGCGAACAGCCGCGCGAAATAGCTGGTCGTTTGAGTCCGCATTCGAGCGCCTAGCAGCATGGGCCGTTTGTCCGGCTCGATCAGGAGGATTCGCTGCAAACCTTTGACGAAATATGAATTATCCCCGCTGGCCACGATCGCCGCGGCCACTTCTGCGTGTTCAAGCGAGGGTATCGATAACAAATCGATACAAATGCGGCGCCCCGCGTTACGGTTGTAACAGTGGGCCGATCGCAGAACGCGCTCGGCCTTCATGCTTCGAGACGCGCCGCAAGGCGGCGCTCCTCACCATGAGGGTCTAAGATGTTGCCGCGGAGCAGACCTCATCCTGAGGAGCCCGCTGAAGGCGGGTGTCTCGAAGGATGGCCGCGAGGAGGCTGCCAGCCCGCTCTGTTGCCAAATGTGCCGAACGTCACCGCCCGAGCTGCTTCGGATCATAATAGAACCGTTCTTCGATCAGCTGATCGCCCCGCCAGGTCTGCCACGCGATCTCATCCAGCGTTCGGACGACGCCTTCGGCATTGGTGAAGCTGAAGCTCCAGCGGGTCGCGACGTGGTCGCCCTCGATCATGCTCGGCCCGATGCGGACGGCCTTCACCTCCCTGGAGGCCGCGAGCACGCCGCGCTCCTTGGCGACGAGCTTGTCGCGGCCGACCGTCGGGGCGGCGTTGTTCTCATAGGTCGCGGCATCGGGCGTGTAGTACTGCTCGATCGCTTCGACAAACTCCCCATCCTCCAACCGTTTGGCAAAAGCTTCGACGACGTCACGGCTCGGCATGGTGCACCTCACGATTAAAACCGACTGATAGTCGGTAAATACCGACCGGTAGTCGAAAAGTCAACTGGCCGGGTGCGACGAATTGGACTAGACGGGAGCCATGGCAAAGCAGGCGGAGCGGCGGGCGGCGACATCGGAGGCGATCCTGACGGCGGCGCGCCGCCTGTTCGGGACGCAGGGCTTTGCCGCGACCACCATGGACGACATCGCGGCGGCCGCGGGCGTCGCCAAGGGCGCGGTCTATCATCACTTCAAGACCAAGGAGGCGGTGTTCGAAGCGGTGTTCGATTCTGTCTCGCGCGATCTCGTCGCCGAGATCGACCGGACCGCGCGCGCCGAGAAGGACGTGCTCGCCGCGATGGTCGCCGGCACCCAGCATTACTTTGCGGCGACCGCCAAGGGCCCGACCGGCCAGATCATCCTGCGCGACGGCCCGGCCGTGCTCGGCTGGGAGCGCTGGCGCGAGATCGACGCGCAGCATTTTGGCGGCAAGATGCCGCGCGCGCTGTCGGTGGCGATGGAGGCCGGCCTCATCGCAAAGCAACCGGTCGAGCCGCTGGCGCGGCTGCTGCTCGGCGCGGTGACGGAGGCGGCGGTCGCCTGCGCCGGGCGCGCGGATATCGCAAGGGCAGGGGCGGAATATGCCCGTGCGTTCAAGTCGCTGGTCGAGGCGCTGCGTCTGCGCGCATGATTGTGCTAATCACGAAACGGAAACGCCCACCAACAAGAAGAACAGTAGCGCATGAACGCAAATTCCTTCCCCGCGCCGTCCGATCCTGAGTTCGACTACATCATCGTCGGCGCCGGCTCCGCCGGCTGCGTGCTCGCCAACAGGCTGTCTGCGAACGGCAAGCACAGCGTGCTGCTGCTCGAGGCGGGACCTAAGGATTCCAACATCTGGATCCACGTGCCGCTCGGCTACGGAAAACTGTTCAAGGAGAAGACCGTCAACTGGATGTACCAGACCGAGCCGGAGCCCGAATTGAAGGGGCGCCAGGTGTTCCAGCCGCGCGGCAAGACGCTGGGCGGATCGAGCTCGATCAACGGCCTGCTTTATGTCCGCGGCCAGCACGAGGATTACGATCGCTGGCGCCAGCACGGCAACACCGGCTGGGGCTATGACGACGTGCTGCCCTATTTCAAGAAGGCCGAGAACCAGGCGCGCGGCGCCGATCAATATCACGGCAGCGGCGGCCCGCTGCCGGTGTCCAACATGGTCGTGACCGATCCGCTGTCGAAGGCCTTCATGGAAGCCGCGGTCGAGACCGGTCTGCCCTACAATCCCGATTTCAACGGCGCCACGCAGGAGGGCGTCGGCCTGTTCCAGACCACGACGCGCAACGGCCGCCGTGCCTCGACGGCGGTGGCCTATCTTGGTCTCGCGAAGGCACGCAGCAATCTCAAGGTCGAGACCGAGGCGCTCGGCCAGCGCGTGCTGTTCGAGGGACGCCGCGCGGTCGGCGTCGAATATCGGCAAGGCACAACCGTGCGCCGGGCCCGCGCGCGTAAGGAGGTCGTGCTGTCGAGCGGCGCCTACAACTCGCCGCAGCTCCTTCAGCTCTCCGGCGTCGGCCCTGCCGATCTCTTGCGCAAGCACGGCATCGATGTCGTGCTGGACGCGCCGGGCGTCGGCCACGATCTCCAGGACCACATGCAGGTCCGCATTGTGATGCGTTGCTCGCAGAAGATCACGCTCAATGACACCGTCAATAATCCGTTCCGCCGCACGTTGGCCGGCGCGCGCTATGCGCTGTTCCGGAAGGGCTGGCTGACCATCGCGGCCGGCACCGCGGGCGCGTTCTTCAAGACCAATCCTCGCCTCGCTTCGCCCGACATCCAGGTGCACTTTCTGCCGTTCTCGACCGACAAGATGGGGGAGAAGCTGCATGATTTTTCCGGGTTCACGGCGTCGGTGTGCCAGCTCCGGCCCGAAAGCCGCGGGACCTTGCGCATCAAAAGCGCGGACCCGACCGTGCCGCCGGAGATCCGCATCAACTACATGTCGACCGAGACCGATCGCACCACCAACGTCGAAGGTCTCAAGATCCTGCGCAAGATCCTGAATGCGCCGGCGCTGAAGCCGTTCGTGGTCAGCGAGTACGATCCTGGCGCGAAGGTATCCACGGACGCCGAGATTCTGGATTATTGCCGCGAGCGCGGCAGCACCATCTACCATCCGACCTCGACCTGTCGTATGGGCAATGACGCGCTGGCGGTGGTGGACCAGCGGCTGAAGGTGAGGGGGCTCGAAGGCCTTCGCATTGTCGACGGTTCGATCATGCCGGACCTCGTGTCGGGGAATACCAACGCGCCGATCATCATGATCGCCGAAAAGGCCTCCGACATGATATTGGAGGATGCGCGATAAACATTGCGCTGAAAGGACATTCGACTTGGCTACGCGACTGAAGATCGGCACACGCAAGAGCGCGATGGCGCTGGCGCAGACGGAAGAGATTGCGCGCCGCCTGACCGCCGCCATGCCCGATCTCGATGTCGAGATCGTCAAGTTCGACACCACGGGCGATCTCGACCAGACCAGCAAGCTGCTGCCGCACGGCGGCAAGGGCGGCGCGTTCGTGGCGCAGATCCGCGCTGCCGTGCTCTCCGGCGAATTGCAGGCCGCGATGCATTCGCTGAAGGACATGCCCGGCAACGAGGACACGCCCGGCCTCGTCATCGGCGCTACGCTATCGCGCGATCCCCCGAGTGACGCACTGGTGCTGCGCGATGGCGTGACGCTGGAAGCGCTGCGCCAGTCGCGCGGCAAGGGTTTCAAGATCGGCACCAACGCCGTGCGTCGCGCCGCCTATGCGCGGCGGCTGTTTCCTGATGTCGAAGTGATCCACTTCCGCGGCGCCGCCGACACCCGCGTGCGAAAACTCGACAATGGCGAGAAGCAGAAGTTGCCGGATGGCGGCGCGGTTGGTCCCGCCGATGCGCTGATCATGGCGCGTTCCGGTCTTGACCGCGTCGGCCTCTCGCACCGTATCGCCTATGAATTCACCGCGGCGGAGATGCTGCCCGCGGCAGGCCAGGGCATCGTCGCCGTGGAATGCGCCGCGCAGGACTGGCAGACGCGGCAGATCCTGGCATCGATCGACGATCCCTCTGCGCACGCTTCTGCCGATGCCGAGCGCGAGGTGCTGTGGGTGCTCAACGGCCATTGCAATTCGCCGGTAGCGGGTTTTTCGACCATCGCAGGCGATCAGATGTCGCTGACGGCGTCCGTGCTCGACCTCTCAGGCAACACCATCATCGAAGCCTCGCACACGGGCCCCGCCAACCGCCCGCGCGAGCTCGGCCGCGCAGTGGGGCTGGAGCTGCTGACGAAGGGCGCCGCCGAGATCATCGAGCGCAGCCGGCCGCGCTAGCTGGCCTGTGAAATCGCAATCGGCGGGATGATGCCATCCTGCTCCTGTTTTGCCCGACGTGTCAAACGTAGGCGCAATTTAGTGCGATGACCGCGCATCTGATTTCAGTGCCCTCTAAGTCATTGATCGGGCGTGGTCTCTCTACTGTGCATGGGGTTGTTTTCGCGGTTTTTGTTTCCGCTCCCCTCCGGGACGCAACAAATTAGCCCCGCACGCGCTTCAGCATCTGCTCGACATGGGCGATCGGCGTTTCCGGCTGGATGCCGTGGCCGAGATTGAAGATGAAACGCCCTTGCGCAAAGTTCGCCAGCACGTTGTCCACCGCGCGGTCGAGCGCCGCGCCGCCCGTGATCAGCACCAGCGGGTCGAGATTGCCCTGCACGGCGACTTTGCTCTGCACGCGCTCGCGGATGAAGGCCGGCTCGGCGGTCCAGTCGATGCTGACGGCATTCACGCCGGTCGCTTCGACATAACCCGGCAATTGCGCGCCGGCGCCGCGCGGAAAACCGATGATCTTCGCATCGGGCACTTTTGCACGCACGCCTTCGACGATGCGCCGGGTCGGCTCGACCGACCAGCGTGCGAACTCGGCCGGCGGCAGCACGCCGGCCCAGGTGTCGAAGATCTGCAACGCATCGGCACCGGCCGCGAGTTGCGGCAGTAGATATTCGATCGAGTTCTCCACGAGCACGTCGATGATTTTCGCAAACGCCTCCGGATGCCGGTAGGCCATCATCCGCGCCGGCGCCTGGTCGGGTGTGCCTTGGCCTGCGACCATGTAGGTCGCCACCGTCCACGGCGCCCCGCAGAAGCCGATCAGCGCGGTCTTGGGATCGAGCGCACCGCGCACGATTCTGAGTGCCTCGAACACCGGCTTGAGCTTGCTGAAGTCGGCGTGCGCGGCGAGCGTCGCGACTTTTGCGGGATCATCCAGCGGCTCCAGCCGCGGACCCTCGCCAACCTCGAACCGCACGGAACGGCCGAGCGCATAGGGGATCACGAGGATGTCGGAGAAGATGATCGCCGCATCGAAGCCGAACCTGCGGATCGGCTGCAGCGTCACTTCGGCGGCAAGCTCAGGGTTGAAGCAGAGATCGAGGAAGCCGCCGGCCTTGGCCCGCACCTCGCGGTATTCCGGCAGATAGCGTCCGGCCTGCCGCATCATCCACATGGGCGGGGTAGCCTGGCGCTGGCCGGAGAGCACGTCGATGAAGGGCTTTGTCGCAGACTGGGGCACGGACGGTCCTATCAAGATTGAGGTTCCTGATACACTGCCGGAAGCCAGAGCGGAACAGTGGAACCAGCGCAAATGCGCCGCGTTGACCTCCCAATCGAGGAGGACTCCATGGCTGAGACATTCAATCCCGCGCCGCACGACAAGCACGCTGATGATCTTGGCAAGGCGCTGGCCGCCGATCGCCATACCAAGCTTGAGGCCGGGCTGGAGGACAGTTTCCCTGCGTCCGATCCGGTCAGCGCTGCGCAGCCGACACCGTCGAAGGCCGATGCGGATGCCGACAGTCCCTCGCTCTGGGACAAGGTTAAGTCGATCTTCAGCTAAGGCCGACGTTCAGCGAGCGCCGGGGCGCTCGGTTTCCGATAGGGTCGCTAACGCATTGTTAGCGATCCAGCGACGCTCCAGTCCGTAGGAGTACGGGAAAACCCGCATAACGCTGCGAATGTCCTCAAGCGTTTCAGGGTTCAATAACAGAAGCGGTGGAAGTTCCGGCGATCGGAGATTTCTGCCGCATGACCGTCGCCTCACAAAGAGCCGGATGGAGCCGCCTGCCGTTGCGCGCGGCGGCGTTCGTCGTGCTCACTTGCGCGACCATCCTCGGCGTCAGCGGCTGGCGTGAATGGGCCGCGCGCGATGCCGTGCTCAAGGGCGCCGAGACCGAGATGGCGAATGTTGCGCGCTCGCTGACGCAGCATGCGGAGGACAGCCTCGACCTGCTGGATTCCGGCGTCGTCGGCGTCGTCAGCCGGCTGGAGATGGACGGCGCCGAACCCGCCACGATCGCCAAGCTCAGGAACCTCTTGGAGGCGCGCAAGAAGGCGATCGCGCGCATTCACAGCCTCGCCATCATAGACGACCAGGGCAACTGGCTGACCTCGCCGGGCACGATCGGCTCGACGCTCAGCGACGACGCTTTCTTCCGTCATCACCAACTGTCCTCGAAACGGGAGCCTCATGTCGGCCATCCGGTGCGGAGCCAGCTCGATGGCGAATGGGTCGTCACCCTGTCGCGCCGCTTCAACAAGCAGGACGGCAGCTTCGGCGGCGTCGTGCTTGCGACCATCAGCGCGAACTATCTCGCGCATTTCTACGAGCAGTTCGAACTCGGCCGCAACAGCTCCGTGGCGCTCGTGCATGGCGACGGCATGATCATCGCGCGCAATCCAAGCAACGACAGGTTCGTCGGCCGCAGCGTCGCCGACACCCCGCTATTCCGCGACGCGAGCCTGCAGCAGCCGGGCGGCGCATACCATTTCAGGTCGCCGCTGGACGGCGCCGAGCGCGTCAGCTTCTTCAAGCGCTCTGGCCGTTATCCGCTCGTCCTGCTTGCCATGGTCGACAAGGCCGAGCTGCTGGCGCCCTGGCGAGCCGCGGCGATCTCCCGCATGCTCTACGTGCTCGCGCTGGTCGTGCTGATCGCGGTCATCGGCGCGGTGCTGGTGCGGCAGTTGCAGCGGGGTCAGCGCATGGCCGCGGCCCTGGTCGAGAAAGAGGCGCATTTCCGCCTGCTCGCCGAAGGCTCCAGCGACATGGTGACCCGCATCGGGCTCGACGAGCGGCTGCGCTATGTCTCTCCCTCGTCGGTTCGCGTCGTCGGCTGGCGGCCCAATCAACTGATCGGAACGCCGGCGCTCGCCGGCATCCATGCGGATGATCGGCCGCAGGTCCAGGCGCTCGTCGATGCCATGAAGCGTGGCGAAAAGGACGAGGCGCGCGTCACCTATCGCAACGCGCACCGGCAAAACTCGGAAGTTTGGCTCGAATCGACCATGCGGGTGACGCGCAAGGAAAACGGCAACGTCGACGGGGTGGTCGCGATCTCGCGCGACATCACCGAGCAGAAGAAGCTGGAGACCAGGCTCGAGACGCTCGCGATCGAGGACAGCCTCACCGGGCTCGCCAACCGCCGCCGCTTCGACGAACGGTTGAAGGAGGAATGGGCGCGCGCCTATCGCGACCGCTCCAGCCTCGCTTTGCTGATGATCGACGTCGACCACTTCAAGGCCTACAACGACGAATACGGCCATCCCGCGGGCGATGCCTGTCTGCGCGTGGTGGCGAAGGTCATCGCGGCCGAGATGCAGCGCGCCGGAGATCTGGCTGCGCGCTATGGCGGTGAGGAATTCGCCATGCTGCTGCCGAACACCGATGCCGCCGGCTGCGCGCGGATCGGCGAGCGGATCCGCCGGGCGATCCGCGAGGCGCACCTCGTCCACAGCACCAATCACGCGTCGGGCTGCGTCACCGCTTCGCTCGGCGGCGCGGCCTGCCGGCCCGCGCTGGAACGCACCGCCGGCGTGGGCTCGCTCGTCGAGGCTGCCGATCAGGCGCTCTATGCGGCGAAGCAAGGTGGGCGCGACCGCCTGATGATGTCGGTCGAGGTGGTGAGCCTGCTGCCGAAGGCGTCAGGACTGTAGCTCATCATCCTCAATAATGCGGCGGGGGCTCGTTGGCGGGCCCCGGCGCATTCGTCTCGGCTTCCTGAAGTCGCTCGCCGAGCTCTGCAATCTTCCGCGTCAGCGCGTCGATCTGCTTCCACTGTGCGGTGATCGTCTGGTTGAGCGTCTCGATCGTATCGTCCTGATAGGCGATGCGCGTCTCCAGCGTGTCGATGCGCTCGCCCAGCGTCTTGATGTCACTCGTCACGGTCGTGCCCCACTTCTTGTTCGCGTAGGCCCCGTTCGCGCAAGCCATGACTGAGTGCGACGCGCTCGTCGAATACAAAACATTCGCCGCGCCAGCGGCTCTGCGCCTCCGGCACCTCTTCGAGATATTTGAGGATACCGCCCTTGAGGTGATAGACTTCAGCAAAGCCGCGCGCGAGCAGATGCGCGCTCGCCTTCTCGCAGCGGATGCCGCCGGTGCAGAACATCGCGATCCTGCGGTGCTTTGCCGGATCGAGCTGCTCGGCGGCAAAATCCTTGAACTGGCCAAAGCTCTTGATCTCGGGATCGACCGCACCCTCGAACGTGCCCATCGCCACCTCGAAGGCGTTGCGCGTGTCGAGCACCAGCGTGTCGGGTGCTGCGATCAGCGCGTTCCATTCGGCGGCCTCGACGTACGTGCCGACCTGGCGCGTCGGATCGGCGGCCTCATCGCCGAGCGTGACGATCTCCTTCTTCAGCCGCACCTTGAGCCGGCCGAACGGCATCGCCTCGGCGGTCGAGAATTTCAGCTCGAGATTGTTCAGCCGGCCGCCGAACAGGGCGCCGTGCGCGAGCTCGTGGACGAAGGCGTCGATCGCCTCGGGCGCACCCGCAATCGTGCCGTTGATACCTTCCTGGGCGAGCAGCACGCTGCCCTTGAGCGCGAGGCCCGCGCAGAACGCGCGCAACGGCTCGCGCAGCGCGCGGTAATCGGGCAGGGCGGCGAATTGGTAAAAGGCGGCGACCTTGTGGATCATGGCGGCTCGTTTAGCAGGCGGCCGCCGCCCAGAAAACCCGCATGGCCCCGGACGGCAAAAGGTCTATACGCCCAGCGGATGGCAGCTATTTCGCTGGTATGCCAGCATTGCCCCGGCGGGCTGGAATGTGTCATGTAGGCCCGGTTTTTCCGAGACGGCGCGCCCTCCGCGTCGACCGCCCAAGAGAGCCCCCCAAGAGAGCCCTGAGAGAGCAAAACTTCGATGAGAAACTTCCATTTCCCCGGCAGGTCCACGGTCCACGCCACCAACGCGATGGTCGCGACCTCGCATCCGCAGGCCTCCCTGGCCGCGATCGAGGTGCTGCGCGAGGGCGGTACGGCGGTGGACGCGGCGGTGGCGGGTTCGGCGCTGCTCGGCGTGATCGAGCCGCAATCGACCGGCATCGGCGGCGACTGCTTTGCGCTGATCCAGCCGCGCGGCGAGGGCAAGATCATCGCCTATAACGGCTCCGGCCGGGCCCCGAAGGCGGCGAACGCCGACTGGTATCTCGAGCGCAAGATCAATTCCGTGCCGCTGACCTCGGCGCATGCGGTCTCGATCCCCGGCGTGATCGACGCCTTCGCGACCGTGCTGCGCGATCACGGCAAGTTCGGCTTCGACCGCCTGCTCCAGCCCGCGATCAAGGCGGCGGAAGAGGGCTACGTCGTCGCCCCGCGCATCGCCTTCGACTGGAAGAACCAGTTCGAGAAGCTGAAGGGTGGCACCAACACGGTGCGTTACCTGTTGCCCGGCGGCAAGCCGCCGGTCGCCGGCGACATCATCCGCCAGGCCGAGCTCGGCAAGACGCTGCGCGCGATCGCCAAGGACGGCCGCGACGCCTTCTACAAGGGCGCGATCGCGGAGGATATGGTCGAGACCCTCAGGGAGATCGGCGGCCTGCACACGCTCGACGATTTCGCCGCCCACACCACTGAGACGACGACGCCGATCGGTACCAACTACAAGGGTTACGACGTCTGGCAGTGCCCGCCGAACGGCCCGGGCGTCACCGCGCTCTTGATGCTCAACATCCTGTCGCGGTTCGACCTGACCAAGTACGCGCCGCTCAGCATCGAGCGCTTCCATCTCGAAGCGGAGGCCGCGCGCATCGCCTACATGAATCGCGAGATGCATGTCGCTGACCCTGAGCATATGAAGATCGACGTCGCCGAAATGCTCGCGAAGGGCTTTGCCGACGAGTACATCAGCAAGATTCGCATGGACGGCATGCTCGACCTGCCGAACGTCGCGCCGCCGATGAATCCCTCGACCATCTACATCACGGTCGTGGACAAGGACCGCAACGTCTGCTCGTTCATCAATTCGATCGCACATTCCTTCGGCTCGGCG
The DNA here is from genome assembly GCF_023073075.1 of Bradyrhizobium sp. 61. Taxonomy (NCBI): domain Bacteria; kingdom Pseudomonadati; phylum Pseudomonadota; class Alphaproteobacteria; order Hyphomicrobiales; family Nitrobacteraceae; genus Bradyrhizobium; species Bradyrhizobium sp. 61. The sequence continues at coordinate 23,997 of NZ_JADPIU010000080.1, forward strand.
ATCGTCTCGAACAAGACCGGCGTGCTGTTCCAGAACCGCGCCGGTGGGTTCCGCATCCAGCCCGGCCATCCCAATTGCATCGCCGGCGGCAAGCGCCCGCTTCACACGATCATGCCGAGCCTCCTCACCAAGGGCGGCCGCTCCGTGATGCCGTTCGCGGTGATGGGCGGACAGTACCAGCCGGTCGGCCAGACCCACGTCGTGACCAACATCCTCGACTATGGCTGCGACGTGCAGGAGGCGATCGACATGCCGCGCGGTCTGCACTACGAGGGCCAGTACCAGCTCGAGGACAGCGTGCCTGCCGATATCGTCGAAGGCCTGAAGAAGCTCGGCCACAAGACCACCAGCGTGGTCGGCCCGCTCGGCGGCGCCCAGGCGATCTGGATCGACTGGGACAAGGGCACGCTCACCGGCGGTTCCGATCCGCGCAAGGACGGCTGCGCGCTGGGCTATTAAGGGCCGAGGGCTGGAAACGATTGCTTCGTTGCGCTAGACACCTTCCGCCTCAAACGGAAGGTCTCTTATGCAGCGTTTCCAGCGCGCGCTCCTCGCCATCATGTCGGCACTCGCGATCACCGTGATCGGCAGCGTGTCGACATTCGTTTCCACCACGGCCTCGGCCCAGACCGCAGGAAAACCCATGACCACAGCTTCAGGCTTGCAGACCATTGATAGCGTTGTCGGCACCGGCGCCTCGCCGAAACCCGGCCAGATCTGCGTGATGCACTACACCGGCTGGCTCTACGAGAACGGCCAGAAGGGCAAGAAATTCGACTCGTCGGTCGACCGTAACGAGCCGTTCGAGTTTCCGATCGGCAAGGGCCGTGTCATCGCCGGCTGGGACGAGGGCGTTGCCACGATGAAGGTCGGCGGCAAGCGCACGCTGATCATCCCGCCGCAGCTCGGCTATGGCGCCCGCGGCGCCGGCGGCGTGATCCCGCCGAACGCGACATTGATGTTCGACGTGGAATTGCTCGCGGTGAAGTGAACCGCACGTCCCCACGGAAACAAAAAGACCGGCCTCGCGGCCGGTCTTTTCGCTTTCAGATTGACGCGCGTCACTCCGCCGCGCGCTTTGCCGCGGCTGCGGCGCGATCGATTGCTTCCTTCGCGGCGTCCTTGGCGTCGCCCATGGCCTGCTGGCCCTTGCCCTTCACTTCCTGGACCACGCCTTCGCCCTTCAGGCGATCGGAACCGGTGGCTTCACCGATGCCCTGCTTGGCTTTGCCAATGGCCTCGTTGGCGGTGCCCTTGATCTTGTCGCTCGTGCTACCCATGAAACTCTCCTTCCAGTTGGCTCGCGAAAACAACGCCTGCCGACTACGAGAGTTCCGATTTTGGGTATGGCTTGATAGGCCCGCTTTGGTTAGCTTGCCGCGCACGGAACCAACAGAAAGCAAGTCCCATGACCGGCCATGACCACACGCATTCCCACCATGACCACGATCATGACGATCGCTGGAAACATGACGGCGTGCGCGTCATTCCCGGCAATCAGCTCGATACCAACGTGCCGTCGACGGCCGGCATGGACCGCGCGGCCGCGATCAATTTCGCACGCGTCGGCGCGCAGAAATTGTGGGCGGGCACGGTCAGCATCAAGCCGGACGCCAAGACCGGTGCGCATCACCACGGCCATCTCGAAAGCGTCATCTACGTGGTGAAGGGCAAGGCGCGGATGCGCTGGGGCGAGAGCCTGCAATTCACGGCGGAGGCCGGCCCCGGCGATTTCATTTTCGTCCCGCCTTACGTGCCGCATCAGGAGATCAACGCCAGCCGGGACGAGGTGCTGGAATGCGTGCTGGTGCGCAGCGACGGCGAGGCGGTCGCGATCAACCTCGACATCGAGCCGGTCGAGAAGCCCGAGACCGTGCTGTGGATCGACCCCGTCCACCGGGATCCCAACGAGAAGAAGTAAGGGCCTGAAAGCCTGCTGGTTCTGTGCGACAGAACCACGCAGGCACAGCCTTCAAAAAATATTCGGAAGCCGTGTCGGATGGCCGTCGGGCCATCCGTCCTTGGGCAGAACCCCGCCCAAGGAGCCTCCGATGCCCAAAATGATCTTCGTCAATCTGCCGGTGACCGACCTCAAGCGCGCGACGGCCTTTTACGAGGCGGTCGGTGCGGTCAGGAACCCGCAATTCAGCGACGAGACGGCGAGCTGCATGGTCTTCTCCGAGACCATCTTCGCCATGCTCCTGACCCACGACAAATTCCGCAAGTTCACGCCGAAGCCGATCGCGGATGCCAAGACCTCGAACCAGGTGCTGCTCTGTCTGTCGGCCGACAGCCGCGACGAGGTCGATGACGTCGTCGGCAAGGCCGAGGCCGCGGGCGGTGTGGCCGATCCAAGCCCGAAGGACGAATACAGCTTCATGTACGGCCGCAGCTTCGAGGATCCGGACGGTCATATGTGGGGCGTGAACTGGATGGACATGGCAGCCTTCGCCGCGCAGTCCGACATGGCGAACGCCTGACCGAAGCCAACGAAATCGACCATCTGAAGAGGAGCATTCACGATGTCCAAGCTCGTGCCTTGCATGTGGTTCAACGGCGATGCCGAGGAAGCCGCGAAGTTCTACGTATCGCTCGTTCCGAACTCGGAAATCACGCACGTCCAGCGCAACGTTTCGGACGGCCCGTCCGGCAAGACAGGCTCCGTGCTCGTCGTCGAGTTCACGGTGGCCGGGCAGCCCCTGGTCGCGCTCAACGGCGGCATGAAGGTGGAATATACCCACGCAATCTCGCTGATGATCCATTGCGACGACCAGGCTCAGGTCGACAGCGTCTGGAGCGCGTTCCTTGCTCATGGCGGCAAGGAGCAGCAGTGCGGCTGGATCAGCGATCGCTGGGGCGTATCCTGGCAGGTGGTGCCGAAGGTGATGTTCGAATTCCTGTCGAGCCCCGACAAGGCTGCGGCTGCGCGCGCGATGCAAGCCATGATGAAGATGGTGAAGCTCGATGTGGAAGTCTTGCGTCGCGCGTTCGAGGGCAAGTCGGCAGCGTGACGTCAACACAGGTGCTGTAGGGTGGGCAAAGGCGCAAAGCGCCGTGCCCACCATTCATCGACCATTGAGAGAGTTGGTGGGCACGCTCCGCTTTGCCCACCCTACGAAACCTTGCCTAGAGGCCTCAGTAATTGATCCGCAGCCCCACGCCGCCATGGATGGTGTTCCCCACCGGCTGCGGGCCCAGCGTGCCGTTGGCGAACAGGTCGACGATCCAGCCCTTCTGCACGCGGAAGCCGAGGCGGCCGCCATATTCGAACCAACCCTGGTTGCCCATCGTCGGCACCACCAGGCCGTCGCCGGTCACGGTGGCGACGATGCCGCCATGGCTGGCGAAGGACTGCACCCAGCCGCCATTGATGTTGGTCTCGATGTTGCTGCCGAAGAGGTGCGTCCACTGGCCGCCGATCTTGACCAGGCTGGTGCGGTCGGTGCCGGTCGCAATGGAGGCGTCGAACGGATTGAACGCCACGGCGCTGTCCGAATAGCCGGAGACGCGCTGCCAGAGCTGCCAGACCTCGATCGAGGCCGCGAATTCGTCGCGCGGGGACACGCGGCTCATCCAGCCGGCACGGCCATAGACGGCGTAGTTCGACGCGTTGGTCGAGCCCGTGACGCTCACCGGCCCGAGGCTGGTGTTGTAGTTGCGGGTGTAGCGCGCCTTCTCCCATGGCGTCAGGATGGTGCCGACGTCGAAGAATGGGCGCGACGAGCCCCAGTCGGTGAAGTCATAGCGCAAAGCGAAGGCGCCGATCGGCGCGCTGGTGATATTGTAGCCGCCCTCGCTGTACTGCGTGTAGGCGATGCCGGCGAGCAGCGACAGGTTGTTGGTGAGCTCCTTGCGGCCGTGGATGCCGGCCGAGAACGAGCCGGCGGAGCCGAATGCGCTGATGCAGTCGCTGCAATTGACCTGCTCGTTGACGCCGAGCAGCACCGTGCCGAGCACCCGGTTGGTGATCATCTGGTTGAAGCGCTGGTTGGCGAGGCCGCCGATCGAATTGCCGCTGGAGTCCGCGCCGGTCGGGCCCGAAGGTGGAGGCGGTGGATACGGGCTCGGCGAGGACGACGGATAGGGGCTCGGCGAAGGCGAGGGGGTCGGTGTGGGTGTCGGCGACGGCGACGGTGAATAGGTCGGCGACGGAGAGGGCGTCGGCCCACCGCATCCGGACTCGCAAGACGCCTGCGCTGCCGCCGGTCGCGCATTGAACGCGAAGAACGCAAACGCAGCGGTTGCGGTCAGCGCGGCGGCGAGGACGAGGCGTCTGACGTCGAGTTTCGCCATCATCACCGCCCGCACAGCATGCCGTCGTCGTGGACGGCAGGCGTGATGGTCGGCGAGGCGTCCGCATACTGGTTGACCGAGCACAGCCCGGCGCTTGCGGCGCAGTTGGCGGCAAAGGTCCAGGGCGGCGTGTTGGTCTTGGTGATGCTGACCTTGCCGCCGGCCGAGGTGATGATTGCGGTGTCGCCGGGCTGGGTGAGCTGCACGCACTGGGAGCTGGTCGTGCACACGCTGGCGGCGCCATCCTGAAGCACGACGACGGAGCGGCCGCGCTGGGAGAGGATGTCGAGCGTGGTGCCACGCACGCCGATGGTCGCGAGCGGTGTCGTGATCTTGTAAGCGGTCTTTTCCGAATGTCCGGTGACGAAACGGAATGCGCCTGTGGTCATGCGGATCGCGACGTCGCGATAGCTGTGCTCGTCGTTGAAGACGGTGCGGTCGAGCTTCAGCGTGGCGCTCGGGCCCAGCGAGAGGTTGGTGCTGTCGGCCATGACGAAGCGCGCGGCGCTGTCGGCGCCGGTGCGCACGGTCTCGTCGCGCAACATGCTGTCGCCGACACTGATCGGCGTCGTGGTCGTGGCCACGCGCACCACGTCGTTCTGGATCACGACGGCTTCGCCGACGCGCGTCTGTGCCTGCGCGCAAGGCGCCGCGCAGACGAGTGCCGACAACAGAGTTGGGAAAAGCCAGAAACGCAAATTCATTTCGCAACCGATCGATATGTCCCTGATCGTACCGGATCGCGCGCGCTTCTGATGTGGCGAAATTATCACAAGCGGCGCTGGACGTGCGTTATGCTTAGTGACAGTTGCGGCAGAATGCGTTCAATGAAAAGTGCCGTCTTTGTTTTTCTCCGCGGTGAAGCAGATTTGCCACGCAAAATAGCCCCACAGCAGCAGTTCGAATTGCCCGCGGTTCCGAAGGTGTCGCAGAGCGCAGTGATCGCTGTCGCGATTTTCCTGGTCGCGCATCTCGCGCTGCTGATCGGCCTGACGGCACCGGAGAAGTTCGTCTTCGACGAGGTGCATTACGTGCCCGCGGCGCGGCAGATGCTGGCACCCACGATCTCGCAACCGATGCTCAACCCGATGCATCCGCCGCTGGCCAAGGAGCTGATCGCGGCATCGATCGCCGCCTTCGGCGACAATGCGCTGGGCTGGCGCTATCCGTCGACCTTGTTCGGCGCGCTCGCGATCGTCGCGATCTATCTGTGCGGGCTCGCGCTGTTCTCCGCGCAAGGCCCGGCGATCGCCGCCGCGGCGATCGCGGGCTTCAACCAGATGCTTTACGTGCAGGCGCGCATCGCCATGCTGGACATTTACGCGCTCGGATTCGGCCTGCTCGCGATTGCGGCCTTCATGCACGGCTTTCGAAGAGAGCGCCCGCATGCGTTGTTCGCGCTCGCGGGCGCCTTGTTTGGCCTTGCCGCGGTTTGCAAATGGAGCGGCCTGTTTCCGCTCGGCATCTGCATCGTTGTGGTTGCGGTGATCCGGCTGATGCAGGGCTGGCGCACGCTGTTCGCCGACGCGAAGCCGAGCGACTGGTATCGGCCCGATCTCTGGCCCGATCTTCGCGTGCAGCATGTCGCGCTCTGCTTCGCCGTGCTGCCGGCGCTGACATATCTTGCCGCCTTCGTGCCGCTCTACGGAGCGTCGCTGCCGGATCTGATCGAGGCGCAGCGCCGGATATTCGCCGACAACACCACGACCGCGATCGCCGGCCATACCTATATGAGCGCGTGGCCATCCTGGCCGCTGCTCGCGCGCCCGGTGTGGTTCCTGTTCGACAAGACCTCGGAGAACAATGTCTCCGCGATCGTCTTCCTCGGTAATCCGCTGGTCGCGTGGCCGGCGCTGCTCGCGCTCGCCGTCGTGCTGCGCGACTTCACCGCCGCGCGGCGCTGGGATGCGTTCCTGATCGCGGCGTTCTATTTCGGCTCCTGGCTCGCCTGGGCTTTGCTGCCGCGCACGCTCGGCTTCCTCTACTATTATCTGCCGGCCGCAACCGTGGCGTCGCTCGCGCTGGTCTATGTGCTGCGACGAGAGGGACTGCCGCGCTGGCTGCTGTGGGCCTATGTCGTGGTCGCGGCGATCGGCTTTGCGGTGATGCTGCCGATCTCGGCGGCCTTTGTCGGCACGTCCATGCAGACGTTCAACCGGTTGATGCTGTTCCAGAGCTGGATATGAAATCGCCGCCTGTCACGATCGTGGCAGGCGGCGTGTTTCACGCGGCGATGACTTGAATTTCACTTGGACAATTTTACTTGGACGCCGTCGTCTTGGCTTCCATGTTGACGACCTGGACGCGGCGGTTGATCGGGTCGGCGCCGTTGGCGGTGTCCTTCAACTTGGTCTTGCCATAGCCGACGGTGACGAGATCGGTGCCGTTGAGGCCATAGTTCTGCACCAGGTACTTCTTGATGGTGTCGGCGCGACGTTCGGAGAGGCCTTGATTGTACTCCTCGCCGCCGATCGCGTCGGTGTGGCCGGCGACCACGAAGGTCGAGCCTTTCAGCGACGGATCGGACAGCGCCTTGCCGAGCGCCTGCACCGACGGCACCGACGTCTTGGCGATGTCGGCCGAGTTGTAGTCGAACTGGATCTCCAGATCGATCTTCGGCTTGGTGGCGGCGAGCTCGGCGATCTGCTCGCGCTCGCCCATCGAGAGCGACCGGGTCGAGCGGTTGCGCACCGTGTTCAGGAACGTCGCTTCCTTGGCCTGCGCGGTCGGATCGGCTTGCGGACCGACGGACAGGCCGCGGGTTGCCGGCTTCGGCTTCAGCGCATCCAGGATCTGGTTGGCGGAGACGTTATCGCCGGCGAAAGCCAGGCCCGCCGTCATCGACAGCGCGGCCGTAATTGTAATCGCCTTCAGTCCAAAAAACTTATCAAAACGGGTCATTGTCGTATCCTCGCTGTTACGCCTGATGGCGATTTGATGTTGCGAGCGTAGGGAAGGTTCAACAGCCTCGATGTGATGCGGGTCACATTCCAGATGGCCGAAATGACCCGTGCATCCTAGCGCCGGCGCCGATCGGCATCCATGGCATGTCGCGCCAGCGGCGGTGCCCTGCCACCGGGAAGAACCGCTGTATCATTCGGCATCGACTGCAGAATGCTGAACCGGCTGGACTCGCAGCCCGCGCAGGTACAATCTTTCGGCCATTGTTCGTCACCAGCCGTATTGCCCGCTGCGTCAGCAGCCCGAAAAGCGACCGTCGCAGCGACTCTCAGCTCGGTTCGAGCAGCAGAAATCCCCGAGTGATCCAGATCACAGTGCGTCGTCGTGAACTGGATCAGATTGCTCTCATCGGATCGGCTCAGGTCGAACCGAGAGCAGCGAGGAAGTTTGGATCAGGGGAGAATGATCATGCGCTTCTTGATCGCAGCAATTTCAATCGCAGTATTTCTCGTCAGCGGCAACGCGGCCTTCGCGGACAAGCGCGTCGCCTTCGTGGTCGGCAACGCCGCCTACAAGAACGTCCCGCAGCTTCCCAACCCCGCGATCGATTCCAAGGCGATGGCCAGGGTGCTGCGCAATGTCGGCTTCGACGTCGTCGAGGGCGCCAACCTCACCCGCGATGCCATGACCGCGAAGCTTCTGGAGTTCGGCAAGAAGAGCGAAGGCGCCGACGTCGCGGTGTTCTTCTATGCCGGCCACGGGATTGCGGTGAACGGCGTCAACTACCTGTTGCCGGTCGACGCAGACCTGAAATCCGAGATGGACGTCAAGCTGGGCGCTGCGATCAATGTCGACCTCACGCTCGATCAGACCATGTCGGACGCGAAGGTGAAGCTCGTGTTCCTGGACGCCTGCCGCGACAATCCGTTCGCGGCAAAGATCCGCTCGGCCAGGGCCACCCGCTCCGTCAACGTCCAGACCGGTCTTGCCGAGATGAAGTCGGGCGAGGGTACGCTGATTGCCTTTGCCACCGGCCCCGGCCAGACCGCGCTCGACGGCGAGGCCGGCACCAACAGCCCGTTCACCCGCGCGCTCGTCGCCAACATTGCCCAGCCCGGGATCGAGATCCAGCAGGCGATGACCAAGGTCCGTGCCCAGGTCAGTGACGAGACCAGCAAGGGGCAATTGCCCTGGGGGCACACCAACCTGACGGGCAACGTCTATCTCAATCCGGTCGGCGTGCCGGCTGCGGCCACGACCGATCCGTCGAACGCGCCGGCCTTGGCCGCGAGCAAGCAAGGCTCCGACGTCGAGCTCGAGTTCTGGCGCTCGATCAGGGACTCCAACAAGGTCGAGGAGCTCAACGCCTATCTCACCAGCTATCCCAACGGCACGTTCAAATCGATCGCGCTCGCCCGCATCGCGGCGTTGCAGGATGGTCCATCCATCACCACCCGCAACCTCTCGGCCGGGATCGATCCTGCGACCTTTACCGAAGAAGCCAACCAGGTGTCTGAAGACCAGATCGGTCTGGACAAGAACCAGCGCCGCGACGTGCAGCGCCGCCTCACCGGGCTCGGCTTCGACGTCAAGGCGACGGGCAAGTTCGACGATGAGACCCGTTCCGTGATGAGGCGGTGGCAGGCTGCCCGTGGCTATCCTGCGACCGGTTATCTCAACAAGCTCCAGCACAAGGCCCTGCTGTCGGAGATTGTCTCGACCCGCGCGGCCTCCTCCGAACAGGCAGACGACGAGCCGGCGCGTCGCCGGTCCTCCGGCGGTGGCGGCCGGCGCCATTACGGCGGTGGCGGTGCCGGTCCGCCAGGCGGCCCCGGCGGTCTGTTCGGCGGTATGATGGGCGGGTTGTTCGGCCGCCGCTGAGCCGGCAGGCAAGCAACAGGCGGCCCGGCTCGGGCCGCCAATTTGTTCCGGAAACCCTTGCTCACCGATCGTCGCAAAGCCGTCGCGTGATGGCCCGCGTGCGAACAAGAATTCGGCCAGTTGGGCGCCTAGCAGGACTCCGCGTCCAATAACCGCCGAGGAACGGAGCCGAGTTCAGTCCAGTGCCCAGGCCGAGTGATTACCAGTTCTATCGTGGCGGGCCGCCGGATCGGACAGTCTTTCTGAGCTCAATGCCCATCTATGTCGGTGCGGCGATGATCGCGGTGGCGATCCTGCTGTCGACGCTGATCACCGGGCTGACCAGCCGTTACGTCGGCCTCGATGGTCCGAACGACGAGAACATGTGGCTGGTCGACCGCCTCACCGGCAGCGTCTATCGCTGCCAGGCGGAGGGGCGTGGCAAAGCGTCCTGCGAGCCTGACGTTGCCACCGGCAGCCTCGGTGACCGGCCCAAGGTGCAAAAGAACGGCAATTGAGGCCTTTCACCCTCGCAGCGCAGCCATGGCCAACACCGTTATGAGCAACGGCAAGATGAAGAGCGCCTGCATGCATTAAATGAAGGCGCAGAAGGCCATGTCGATGAAGTAAGGCGCGAGGCGCGCACGGTTCGGCCGCGCTGTCAGCAGTTGGCAGCGCGGCTTTTTCTTGAGAAAGCTTCTTTGGCGTCTCTCTTTTTCCTGGCGCGAATCCGGCTACATTGCCTCCTGCAATGTCACGCGCGCCCAAACCCTTTCCGATCCCCACGACACAGGCCCGGCAGATCTGGCTGCATGCCCAGCGGCTGGACGAGCGCGTGCCGTTCGGCGAGGGCGCGCGCGCGGTGGCGGATGCGATCGACCATCTCGGTTATGTGCAGATCGACACCATCAACGTCATCGAGCGCAGCCACCACCACATCCTGTTCAGCCGCATTCCGTCCTACCGGCGTGCCGATCTGCGCCAGGCCCAGAGCGTCGACAGGAGCGTGTTCGAATACTGGACCCATGCGCTGTCCTATGTGCCGGCGAACGATTTTCGCTTCTTCCTGCCGGCGATGCGCGAGCACCGGCGCGAGGGGCACAAATGGTACGCCTCGGTCAAGCCGGCCGATACGCGCAAGGTGATGCGGCTCCTGCGCGCCGGTCCGCTGACGATCCGCGACATCGAGGACGACGTGCTCACCGAGAAGGAGCATCTCTGGCAGAGCCGAAAGCCCTCGAAGCGGGCTTTGCAGCTCGCCTTCTACACCGGCGTTGCGACCGTCAGCGCGCGCCAGGGCATGCTCAAGACCTATGAGCTGATGACGCGGCACTTCGGCTGGGACAAGCTGCCGAAGCCGGCGTCGGCGAGAGACATCACGGCCTATCTGCTCGACCGCGCGATGCGGTCGCAGGGCTTGGTCAGTCTGGATTCGATCTGCCACCTCGATGCGCCGAGCAAGAAGGCGATCGCTCAGCTGGTCGCCTCACGCGTCCGCCGCGGCGAGCTCGTGCCCGTTGCGATCGAGGGCGCCGGCAAGCAGGAGCATTGGGCCGCGCCTGCGGCGCTGGAGCCGGGTGAGGGCGCCGCGCCCGATCTCGTTCACATCCTCTCGCCGTTCGATCCCCTGATCATCCAGCGCAAGCGCACCAATCTGTTCTTCGGCTACAACCATCTGTTCGAAGCCTATGTGCCGAAGGCCAAGCGCAAGCTCGGCTATTTCGCCTTGCCTGTGCTGGTGGGCGACGAGATCGTCGCGGCGCTTGACCTCAAGACCGACCGTCAGGCGAAGAAGCTGTTGATGCAGAAATGGACCTGGGTCGGGCAGGGGAAGAAGACGGCGGGGCGCAAGGAGCTGAAGCGCGTGATCGAGGAGGAGCTCGATCGCTTCGAGCGGTTTCAGCTCGCGGAGTGAAGGCTGCGTGCCGTGGCGCCGGTCTCGTAGGGTGGATTAGCGAAGCGTAATCCACCACTTCTGTTGCCGCGGACGCAAACAGTGGTGGGTTACGCCTTCGGCTAACCCACCCTACGCAGTTGGACGAGCCGATCAATCCAAACGCCAAACGCAATCCCGATGAAGTAAGCCACCAAATTCCACAGCGAAAAGATCCGTCCTAGCAGCAGCGCGCCCGCGGTGGTGAGTCGAAACGCATCGAGCCAGGGCGCATGCACCAGCCGGGAGAACTCGACGGCGATCGCGATGGCCACGGCGATGGCTGCAAGTCGGCTCCGCGACATCCCCGGCAACAAAACCCCGACCAGCAGAAACACCATCGTCGCCCACAGCAGCGAGCCGCCATACTTCACGACGAAGGCGGGAAGGCCGAGCGGAAAGCCGTACCAGCGCAACGACAGCCCGCAGGCGATGACGACCAGCGCAAGGGCGGCGCGGGTCAGCGACCTCCGTCGCAGCGCAACAGGTTTATCCCGCTGCGCCCCGTGCATTGCTTGCTCCATTGACTCTTTCGCGGTGATGCTGAAAACCCCGGATCAGCCCATAAGAGCAACAACCCCGGGGGGAAAGCCATGAGCCAGACCACGACCTATGCCGGTTCCGCCGGCTCAGCCAAGTCGGAAATCGAAACCTCGACGATCCGCGCCATCTCCTGGCGCCTGATTCCGTTCCTGGTGCTGGCCTACTTCTTCTCCTATCTCGACCGCGTCAATCTCGGCTTCGCCGCGCTGACCATGAACGCCGAGCTCAAGTTCACGCCGCTGATCTTCTCCTGGGGCGCCGGCATCTTCTTCATCGGCTATTTCATTTTCGAGGTGCCGAGCAATCTGGCGCTGGAGAAGTTCGGCGCGAGCCGCTGGATCGCCCGCATCATGGTGACCTGGGGCATCATCTCGGCGCTGATGGCGCTGGTCAGCGGCGTGACGAGCTTCTACGTGCTGCGCTTCCTGCTTGGCGTCGCCGAGGCCGGCTTCTTCCCTGGCATCATCCTCTATCTCACCTACTGGTACCCGGCCGAGTATCGCGCCCGCTTCCTCGCCGCCTTCGCCATCGCCGTCCCGGTCTCCACCGTGATCGGCGCGCCGGTCTCGGGCCTGCTGCTCGGGCTCGACGGCGCGATGGGGCTGAAGGGCTGGCAGTGGTTGTTCATCATCGAGGGCATCCCCTCGGTGCTGCTGGGCATCGTCACCTGGTTCTATCTCACCGACAAGCCGGAGAAGGCGGACTGGCTCTCGGCTGATCAGAAGGCCTGGCTCAAGTCCAGGCTCGATTCGGAAATCGCGGCCAAGCAGGCGGTGAAGCATCTGTCGCTCGGCGAAGCGCTGTCGTCGCCGAAGGTGATCATGCTGAGCCTGGTCTATTTCGGCTTCGTTGGTGCGCTCTATGGCATGCAGTTCTGGCTGCCGCAGATCGTCAAGGCGTTCGGCCTCACCAACGCCCAGACCGGCTTCGTCACCGCGATCCCCTATTTGTTCGGCACCATCGCGATGATCCTGTGGGCGCGGCATTCGGATGCGACGCGCGAGCGCGTGAAGCATGTCGGTGCGCCGCTGCTGCTCACCGCCGTTGCGCTGGCCGTCTCCAGCTTCCTCACCGATCCCACCATGACGATGGTGGTGCTGACGGTGGCCGCGATCGGCGTGTTCTGCTGCTTCGGTGTGTTCTGGACCCTGCCGACCGCCTGGCTGTCCGGTACGGCGGCGGCCGGTGCCATTGCATTGATCAACTCGATCGGCAATCTCGCCGGCTTCGGCGGCCCGTATCTGATCGGCTGGGTCAAGGAAGCCACCGGCCAGACCTCGACCGGCTTGCTGGTGCTGGCAGTCCTGCCCCTGATCGCCGGCATCCTTGTGTTTGTCGGCGGCCATGAGAGCAAGCACGAGTTCGCCGGGCAGGGGCGTTAGAGCTGCACCCACCACTGCGTAGCCCGGATGGAGCGAAGCGAAATCCGGGAGCGCTCCGAGCTACAGCCTGCAGGCCCCGGATTGCGCTGCGCTCCATCCGGGCTACGGACTCTCGTAGGGTGGACAAAGGCGCGCTTTGCGCCGTGCCTACCATTTTCCTGATTCCGGCAGGCATGGTGGGCACGCTTCGCTTTGCCCACCCTACAATCGCACCCTCCCGGCAACCGCCATGCAAATCCTTACCACCCCTTAACGATCACGCTTTCCTGATGACTGACGATTATTGACTTTTATCAGTGATTAGTCGACATTCCTCTCATTGCAGTCGCGGGAGTGTCCTCCGATGTTCGTCCGGTCAGTTTTGTCCAGCTATTCCAAGCTCTTGGCGGGTGTGTCGCTGGCCCTCATGGCCGCTGCGCTGGCCGGGTGCAATGATACCGTCGCTGAAAAGGCCGAGCCGCCGCGGCCGGTTCTGGTCGCGACCGCTCATTATGATGCCGAGACGCCGGAGCGCAGCTTCGTTGGCACCGTCAGGCCCCGGATCGAGAGCGATCTCGGTTTCCGCGTGGCCGGCAAGGTTGCCAAGCGCCTGGTCGAGGTCGGCCAGACCGTCGAAATCGGCCAGCCGCTCGCGACCCTCGACGAGGTCGATCTGAAGCTCCAGGCTGAACAGTCCGTCGCCGAGCAGACCGCTGCGACCGGCGTGCTGGCCCAGGCCGCCGCGGCCGAGCAGCGCGCCAAGGATCTGAAGGCCAAGGGCTGGACTACGGATGCGGCGATGGATTCGAGCCGCGCCGCCGCCGATGAGGCCCGCGCGCGTCTGGACCGAGCCGTGCGCTCAGTCGAGCTGACCAAGAATTCTCTTTCCTACGCGACGCTCAACGCCGACGCCCGTGGCGTCGTCACCGCAACGCTGATCGAGCCCGGCCAGGTGGTTGCCGCAGGCCAGACTTCGATCCGTGTCGCCCGCTTTGCCGAGAAGGAAGCGGTCGTCGCGATCCCTGAGACGCTGGTCGGACGTGCCAAGTCGGGCGCCGCCAGCGTCACTCTTTGGTCGGAGCCGGACAAGAAATATGCGGCCAAGCTGCGCGAGATCGCGCCGACGGCCGATCCGTCGACGCGCACCTATCTTGCAAAGTTCTCGCTGCCCGAGGCCGACGACAAGGTTTCGCTCGGCATGACCGCGACGCTGACGCTGTCGGATGCCGCGACCGAGCGCGTCGCGCGGCTGCCGCTGTCGGCGCTGTTCAACGAAGGCGGCAAGCCCTCCTTCTATGTCGTCGACGACAATGGCGCCGTCACGCTCAAGCCGGTCGTGGTGAAGTCCTACGAGAGCAACGACGTCATTATCACCAGCGGTGTCGAAGAGGGCGCCAAGATCGTGGCGCTCGGCGTGCAGAAGCTCGATCCGGGCCAGCGGGTGCGGATCGTCTCGTCACTGTCCTTCTAGTTTACGAGTCACGTCGTGTGAGGTGAGTTTCGGCCCAAGCGCAAATGCCGGGGCTGAAGCGGCGAAGCGATCCAGAACCTGCCCAGCCCCCTGGATTGCTTCGCTGCCTCGCGACGACGGTTTGAACAGAGTGGCTGTGGTTTTTTTGCAATTGGATCATCTTTGGAGAGTGCGATGAAGCGCTTCAACCTTTCGGCCTGGGCCGTCAGCCATCCGACGCTGGTCCTGTTCCTGATGATCATACTCGGCGTCGCCGGCTTCTTCTCCTATCAGAAGCTCGGGCGGGCCGAGGATCCGTTCTTCACGGTGAAGGTGGTCAACGTCTCCGTGATCTGGCCGGGCGCGACCGCGCAGGAAATGCAGACGCAGGTCGCCGATCCCATCGAGAAGAAGATCCAGGAGCTGCCCTATTTCGAGAAGGTGCAGACCTATTCCAAGCCGGCATTCACCGCGCTCCAGGTGACCTTCCGCGATTCCACGCCGCCGAAGGACGTGCCGTATCTGTTTTATCTGCTGCGCAAGAAGCTCGCCGACGTGCAGGGCCAGTTGCCTTCGGGCATTCTGGGACCCGTCGTCAACGACGAGTTCTCCGACGTCGATTCCATCCTCTACATGATGACCGGCGACGGCGCCGACTATGCCCAGCTCAAGAAGGTCTCGGAAGGCTTCCGCCAGCGCCTGTTGAAGGTGCCTGGTGTGACCAAGGTCGACGTCTACGGCAACCAGGACGAGCGCATCTTCGTCGAATTCTCGCACGCCAAGCTCGCCACCCTCGGCATCACGCCGCAGGCCCTGTTCGATTCGCTCGCCAAGCAGAACAACGTCGTGCCCGCCGGCACGGTCGAGACCTCGTCGCAGCGCGTGCCGCTGCGCGTCACCGGCGCGCTCGATGGCGCCAAGGCCGTGGCCGAGACGCCGGTCGAGAGCAACGGCCGCGTGTTCCGTTTGGGTGATATCGCCACCGTCACCCACGGCTATGTCGACCCGCCGAGCTTCATCGTGCGCCAGGAAGGCAAGGCCGCGATCGGCATCGGTGTCGTCACCGCCAAGGGCGCCAACATCCTCGATCTCGGCAAAGAGGTCGAGAAGGCCACCGCCGAGTTCATGAAGGCGGTGCCGCAGGGCATCGACGTCAAGCTCATCGCCGACCAGCCCAAGGTGGTCGAGCACGCCGTCGGCGAGTTCGTGCACTCCTTCATGGAAGCCCTCGTCATCGTGCTGTTCGTCTCGTTCCTGGCACTCGGCTGGCGCACCGGCATCGTGGTCGCGCTGTCGGTGCCGCTGGTGCTCGGTATCGTCTTCGTCGTCATGAACATGATGTCGCTCGATCTGCACCGCATCACGCTCGGCGCGCTGATCATCGCGCTCGGCCTGCTGGTGGATGACGCCATCATCGCCGTCGAGATGATGGTGGTGAAGATGGAGCAGGGCTGGGACCGTTTTCGCGCGGCCTCCTTTGCTTGGGAATCCACTGCGTTTCCGATGCTCACGGGAACGCTGGTCACGGCCGCTGGCTTCCTCCCCATCGGCTTTGCCAATTCCGCGGTCGGCGAATATGCCGGCAGCATCTTCTGGATCGTGGCGATCGCGCTGGTCGCCTCCTGGTTCGTGGCGGTGATCTTCACGCCCTATATCGGCGTCATGTTGCTGCCCAACATCAAGGTGCACCACAATCACGATCCGCACGCGGTCTACGAGACCCGCATGTACCGCGGCCTGCGCGCCATCGTGCAATGGTGCGTCAACCACCGCATCACCGTGGTGGCCGCGACCGTCGGCGTCTTCATCGCCTCGATCGTCGGCTTCGGTCATGTCCAGCAGCAGTTCTTCCCGCTGTCGGAGCGGCCCGAGCTGTTCCTCCAGCTCCGCCTGCCCGAGGGCACCGCCTTCAACGTCACCGAGAAGGCGGTGAAGAAGGCCGAGACGCTGCTCAAGGACGACAAGGACATCGAGACCTATACGTCCTATGTCGGTCAGGGCTCGCCGCGCTTCTGGCTCGGCCTCAATCCGCAGCTTCCGAACGAGGCCTTTGCCGAGATCGTCATCGTCGCCAAGGGCGTCGAGGCGCGCGAGCGCATCAAGGCCAAGATCGAGAACGCGGCTGCGGAGGGCATGCTGACCGAGGCGCGCGTGCGCGTCGACCGCTTCAACTTCGGTCCGCCGGTCGGCTTCCCCGTCCAGTTCCGCGTGATCGGCCCCGACGCCAACAAGGTGCGCGAGATCGCCTATCAGGTCCGCGACGTCATGCGGCAGAACAAGAGCGTCAAGGACGTCCAGCTCGACTGGAACGAGCAGTCGCCTTACCTCAAGCTCGTCGTCGACCAGGATCGTGCCCGCGCCATGGGCCTGACGCCGCAGGACGTCTCGCAGGCGCTGTCCATGCTGATCTCGGGTGCGCAGGTCACGACCATTCGCGACGGCATCGAGAAGGTGGCCGTGGTCGCTCGTGCGGTCCCGTCCGAACGTCTCGATCTCGGCGGCGTCGGCGATCTGACCATCACCTCGAAGAACGGCGTTGCCGTGCCGCTCCAGCAGATCGCCAAGATCGAGTATGCCCATGAGGAGCCGATCATGTGGCGGCGTAACCGCGACATGGCGATCACCGTGCGCTCCGACGTCGTCGACGGCGTGCAGGCGCCCGACGTCACCGGCCAGATCACGCCGAAGCTGAAGGCGATCAAGGACAATCTCGAGCCGGCCTACCGCATCGAGCCGGGTGGGGCGTTCGAGGAATCCGCCAAGGGCAACGCCTCGATCTTCATCCTCTTCCCGCTGATGGTCATGGTGATGCTGACGCTGCTGATGTTCCAGCTTCAGAGCTTCTCGCGCCTGATCCTGGTGTTCCTCACCGCGCCGCTCGGCATCGTCGGTGCCTCGTTCGGCCTCAACGTCGCCAATGCCCCGTTCGGCTTCGTGGCGCTGCTCGGCCTGATCGCACTCGCCGGCATGATCATGCGCAACACCGTCATCCTGGTCGACCAGATCGAGACCGACGTCTCCCACGGCCTGACCCGCCGTGAGGCGATCGTGGAGGCAACCGTCCGCCGCGCCCGGCCGGTGGTGCTGACGGCGCTCGCCGCGATCCTGGCCATGATCCCGTTGTCGCGCTCGGCCTTCTGGGGCCCGATGGCGATCACGATCATGGGAGGCCTGTTCGTCGCGACCTTCCTGACGCTGCTGTACCTGCCGGGCCTCTACGCCCTGTGGTTCAGGAAGAGCCTGGACGAGGCGGGCACCCCTGAGCAGCCTGCCGCGCCGCAGCATGGGAGCGATGACCAGCACGCAATTCCGCTTGCTGAAGCGGCTGAATAAATGAGAAGACTGCTGATGGACGAGTCCTGACACATGACACTGGTTGCGGAACATATCGAAGGCGACACCCGGGATCGTATCCTCGAGGTGGCCGAGCGGCTGTTCCGCCAGATCGGCTACCAGAAGACCACGGTCGGGGACATCGCCAAGGAGCTCAGGATGAGCCCCGCCAATGTCTATCGCTTCTTCGAATCGAAGAAGGCGATCCACCAGTCGGTGGCGCGGGCCTTGATGGGCGAGGTCGAGATCGAAGCGCTGCGGATTGTGGCGCGGCCTGGTCCGGTGCTCCCGCGCTTCCGCGAGCTGCTCACCACCATCCATCGCATGAACACCGAGCGCTATGTCGGCGATAACAAGCTGCATGAGATGGTCGAGATCGCGATGCAGGAGGACTGGGACGTCTGCGTCGCCCATATGGAGTGCATTGCCGGCGTCATCGGTCAGGTGATCGCGCAGGGTACCGCGTCCGGCGAGTTCGAAGCGCCGGACCTGCAACTGGCCTCGATGTGCGCCTGCACCGCGATGATGCGCTTCTTCCACCCCCAGATGATCGCCCAGTGCGCCACCAAGCCGGGCCCGACCATCGACCAGATGATCGATTTCGTCATCGCCGGTCTGTCGCCGCGCCACTGACGGGCGCTGGAATTTCCCCTATAAACTGCTTAGCGCCGCCCTTAACGGGTGGATGGCGGGCAATGACGAAAAGGAAGCAGCGCGTGACCGACAAAGACCTCTATTTCTACGAGCCCTCCAAGGGCCACGGCCTCAAGCACGATCCCTTCAACGCCATCATCGCGCCGCGGCCGATCGGCTGGATCTCCTCCCGCGACACCAAGGGCCACGTCAATCTCGCGCCCTACAGCTTCTTCAACGCCTTTTGCTACGTGCCGCCGATCATCGGCTTCTCCTCCACCAACTGGAAGGACACGGTCTCGAACATGGAGCAGACCGGCGAGTTCGTCTGGAATCTCGCCACCATGGACCTTGCCAGGCACATGAACGCGACCGCCGCGCATGTCGCCCCCGAGGTCGACGAGTTCGAGATCGCGGGCCTCACCGCCGTCCCCGGCAAGCTCGTCAACGTGCCGCGCGTGGCCGAGAGCCCGGTTGCCTTCGAGTGCAAGGTGTCCGACATCGTCCGCCTCAAGGGTGCCGACGGCAAGGAGGCCGATGCCTGGCTGACGCTGGGCGAGGTCGTCGCCGTCCATATCTACAAGGCCATGATCAAGGACGGCGTCTACCAGACCGCCGCCGCCCGCCCCATCGTCCGCGCCGGCCGTCGCGGCGACTACTTCGAGATCAAGCCGGAAAACATGTTCGAGATGGTGCGGCCGGACTGATCTGATCCAGGTTAAGCCACTCTCTCCGCATCGTCATTCCGGGGCGCGCCGTTAGGCGCGAGCCCGGAATCCATACTCCCGATGGTGGTTATGGATTCCGGGCTCGACGCTTGCGCGTCGCCCCGGAATGACGACGGGGCATTCAGCCCGATTCCCCTCCCCGCCAT
>NZ_JADPIU010000117.1:0-38726 GCF_023073075.1 Bradyrhizobium sp. 61
CGTCGATCTCATCCTTCGGCCGCCGCCCCAGCAGTGCCCATATTGCCGAAAGCAAATCCTTGAAAAACAGCGGCGAAAACACATTCTGCCAAAGTAGTGTTAGGGTCGGTACCCGCATTCAACAATGTCATCGTGTCGCCGACTCGCTGGTTGAGCGTACCAAGCGTGGCGAGGCCGATTTGCCGGGCCATAGGTTGAACGGACCCGTAGGTTGCAAGTCCAGGCCCGATGATTGGGTAGGAGCCGGGCGGCAGCCCGTCCGGAGGCGGATCGGGCGGCAGGATCGGCGGCGGGATAATCGGCGGGTCCGGGGGTGTCGGCCCCGAATCGAAAGTCGAGCGCAGGAACCAATCCTGGGGCGCATTGCCGTTAATGCCGCCGCGAAACAGGAAGTAATCATAAGCGCCGCCGCGCACCTCGCCGGCGAGCGAGAAAGCGCCGGGCGTCGTGGTGGCGTTGTTGACGGTCTGCACCAAAAGGATGCCGTTCGCAACGGTCTGATCGCCGGGACCGGTCGTGTTCAATACTCTGAGCGTTGTCGAGCCCGTCGCTGCGCCGCCGTTAATGACCAGCCTGTCGGATGGCGAAGTGTCGTTGCCGAGAAAAGTATTGAGCGTGATCAAGCCGCCTGCGCCCCCATAGTTATTCGCAATCAGCGTCTTGTAGCTCGACAGTTGTGTGGGGTCCGCGGTCGGCGGGGTGAAGATGATCTCACTGCTGTTGTTGGTCAGGTTGGTTGCGTTCGAATTGCCCGTCATCGTCCAGACGGTATTCTGCGCAAGGGTGACTGTGCTGATGCCGCCGGCCGCCGTCGTGATCACCCCTCGCAAGGTCGATGCCTGTGCGTTGAACGTCGTGCTGGCTCCAGACACCGTTTCGAGCAGGGTGTTGTTATTTGTTACTGCGACGGCATTACTAAGACTGATGTTGGCCGCGCCGCCCTGCACCGAGAAGGAGGCGGCGCTGGCCACGATGGTGGCGTTGCTGTACTGCAACGTGTTTCCGCTACCGTTGAACAGAAAGCCGAAGCCGCCATTTCCTGACGCGGTCACGTCGGTTCCGGTCATGGTTACGTTGCCGCCGTTCTGCAGCAGCCCGCCCGCGCCGTTGACGACGGACACCGAGCCACCACTCGTCGTAACGGTGCCGCCAGTCGTCGCATTCACTCCAGCGTTTCCACCGCCTCCCGTCACGCTGACGACCACATCGTTTGCGGTAACCAGGCTGTTCGCCCCCGTCGCCCGAAGTCCTATCTCCCCGCCGCCAATGCCCGGAACGGTAACGGAGCCGCGCGTCAACGTCACCTGGCCCCCGGACGCGGCGTTCACACCGACATCACCACCGCCATTACCTACCGACAAGCTCAGATCGGTCGCCGTGATCGAACTGTTGGTCCCTGTTGCCGATAAGCCGGTATTCCCGCCGCCTCCGGCGAACGTGATGCTGCTGCCGCTCGCAAGCTGGATACTCCCCCCGTTCTGCGCCGTAGCCGCGGTCATGCCGCCCGAAGCACCCATGTTCACGGAAAGACCATTGGCGATGATTTGGCTTGTCGCACCATCGGCGGTCATCAACTTGCCGAAGCCACCGCTGAGATTGATCGACGAGCCAGGTGTGAATTGAATCAGACCTCCCGCCGTGGCCTGCACTACCCCGCCCACCCCGACCGCGGCGCCGCCGTTCCAATTCACAGTCGTGCTATTCGCGATGATCGTGCCGGTGGTGGCGATCATGGCCGCGCCGCCGCCGCCAGAATTCGCCAGGGTGATCGCATTAATGATGATCGTGCCGCCGGTGTTCGCAATCAGGCCAGTGCTGGCGGCGGTTACATTTGCGTTTGCGGTGACCGTGGCGTTGGTGGTGGCCTGGATTCCTGTTCCACCACCATTGGCCGTCACCGTGCCATTGGTCGTCACGTTTGCGCCGTTCAACGCGCTGACCGCGATGTTGAAACCGGTGCTCACCGGATTATTGGCTACGCAGGTTCCGCCGTTCTGAAGGATGCCGCCGTTGACGGGATCAGTTGTACATTGAGCGCGGGCCGCTTGCGGTGCGGCGATGATAATCACGCAAGGCAGAACAACGGAAAGCACCCGTGCTCGCAGAGGGTGCCGACGCGGCGCCTGACCGGCAAGTAATCGCAAAGGCTTGCGCAGTTCCATTTTGTTGCGCCCGATCACACGCGATCGCGAAAGGCAACGAGCACCAGAATTGTTGTGCGAAGACGCCGCATGTGTGGCGATCGCGGCAGCAATCCATTATCCCGACCGCTGTCGCTTACGAGTCACGCATGGGACAACAATGCTGATCCAACGGATCCACGCCGTGCTCTCTGGACAACCTCGAGTTGCCAGCGGGACTGATGACTGCTCTGGGGCAATCGCGTCGTTTTGCGAGGTTCGCGGTAAGGTCCGCTTTAGCCCCCAAGAGGCGACGTCGTTTAGATCAGCTTCAGTCCCTTCAGACTGGCGTGACCTTGTTTGCCGACGATGATGTGGTCGTGCACGGCGATGCCGAGCGGCTTGGCGATGTCGATGATGGCCTTGGTCATCTGGATATCGGCCTGCGACGGCGAGGGATCGCCTGAGGGATGGTTGTGCACGAGGATCAGCGCGGTCGCCGACAGCTCCAGCGCGCGCTTGATCACCTCGCGCGGATAGACCGGGGTGTGGTCGACGGTGCCGGTCTGCTGCACCTCGTCGGCGATCAGCTGGTTGCGCTTGTCGAGGAAGAGCAGGCGGAATTGCTCCTTGTCTGAAAACGCCATGCTGGAGCGGCAATAGTCGATCACTTCGTTCCAGGACGACAGCGCGTTGCGGCTGTTGACCTCGCCCTTGGCGACGCGGTGCGTTGCCGCCGCGATCAGCTTGAGCTGGTGGATCGCGGCTTCGCCGATGCCGTCGACCTCGCGCAGACGCGCCACCGGGGCATGGACGACCTCGGCGAACGAGCCGAAGGTCTTGATCAGCGTCTTTGCCAGCGGTTTGGTGTCGCGCCGCGGCAGCGCCGGAAACAGCGCCATCTCCAGCAGCTCGTAGTCGCTGAGCGCATCTGCGCCCGCGCTGTAAAAGCGCTCGCGCAGCCGTTCGCGATGGCCGTGATAGTGCGGCGCGTCCTCGGGCTTGCTCTTGTCGTGGTCGGTCTTGGCGGGCATCAGGCCTAACCATGCCGTACGGCGCGCGTTTTGCAACCGGGAAGTGTCCGGCCCCGGCGGCTCGCTCATTGGCGCGGCGGCCGGGGCCTCGTCGTCCGCCTACGGCGAAAGCCCTCCCGGCGGGGTGCAGACCTCGACCAGGACATTGCCCGGCGCGGTGACATAGAAGTGCGGGACGCCGCCGCCACGATCCATGGAGGCGATCCTGCTCGGGTTGAGGCCCGCGGCCTTTAGCTCGGCGTGCTTGGCTTCCACCTCGGCGGCCTCGTCGTAGTAGAAGCCGATATGGAAATTGGCGGGATAGTCGGCCGGCTCGCCCGTCCTGCCGCGCATCACGGTCAGGATGAAATCCTCCTTGTTGCGCAGGACGACGAGGGCCTCGCCGCGCGAGGCATAGGGTGCAAAGCCGAAGAAGCGCTCGAAGAAGGCGGCAAGCGCGGTGACGTCCGAGGTCACGAGGTTGAGATGTTGCAGTCGCATAGGTGCTCTCCGTTCGGGTGAAGGAACGGACGGAACGAGATTCCACACTGAGCGGCGGCCGAGTTGACACGACGACATGACCCGCCGAGCAGCGTGACGATCGCGTCACTCTGTCCGGCCGTGGGTCCTACCGTGGAGACGGTGGCAGAATTCCTGGCAAGTCAGGAACAGGCCGAGCTTACCAATCCGGCCATGCCTTTTTCGGCGCGCTCCGGGTAGCAGAGTTCGCGCGCATCGGCAAGCCGGGAGCCGGTCAGGATGTTGCCGGCCCGGATTCCCGGCGCCGCCTATGCTCGGGGCGATTGAGCCGTCGAGAAAAAATTTCACACCAGCTGTCTTCGTTCTCCTGCCTCGTTCGTCTCAGCGCTGTTGGCCGGTCGAGTGGCCAGCCGATCTTCCGCAACAGGAGAATATCAATGTCCCGGACCAGACCTGAGCCGTCGCGCCGTGCCTTCGTTGCCACCGGCCTCGGAGCGGGCGTCTTGCTCGTCGCGCAAGCGGCGCCGTCCCACAGCCAGAACAGGAGTTCGAAAATGGAAGCGACCATTCGCACCGGTAGCGACGTCACGACCCTCGTCAACGTCTTCACGGTCGAGCCGGATAACCAGCAAAAGCTGGTTCAGTTGCTGAAGGAGGGCACCGAGACCTTCTTCAGCAAGCAGCCCGGGTTCATCTCGTCCAGCGTCCACGCCAGCAAGGAGGGCCGGCGCGCGATCAACTACTCGCAATGGGCAAGCGCGGGGGACATCGAGAATTTTCGCCGGGATCCGCGATTTGCGCCGTACATCCGGAGCCTTGCGGCGCTGTCGAAGGCCGAGACGATCCTGTGCGAGGTCGTCGAGGTCAATCATGCCTGATCGGTAACGGCGGCTCGGGGCGGTCCAAAAGACCGCCCCGCGGGCGCCGTCACTGTTCGAGACCACGCTGCCGCGCCGGCCGGGGCATCGTGACGGCGATGACCCCGGCGAGAATGAGCGTCATGCCTGCAAGGGCCGACCAGGTGAAGCGTTCGCCGAGCCATGCCGTGCCGAGCGCCACCGCGAAGCCGGCGCGCAGATAGCTGCCGCTGGTCGTGCCGAGTGGGCCGAGCGTGCAGATCAACCGGAAATAGATCACCATCGCGAGCGCCGTGCAGACCACCGCGAGGCTGACGACGGCCGCGACCGCGTGCGAAGTCGGTGCCAGCGTCCAGGGTCGCTCGAGGACGAGTGCGGCAGGGACCATGAGGATCGCGGCACAGCTCATGGCGCCGGCCGCCGTGACGGTGGCGGGAAAGCCGGAGAACCGCTGCCCCCATATCGGTGCGAGCGCGTAGCAGAGGCTTGCGCCGAGCACGGCGGCCTGCGCCAGCGCGGCCGTCGTGCCCAAGGAGGACAGCGCATCGATTCCGATCGTGACCGCGACGCCCGCAAGACCAAGCGCGACGCCGATGATCTTCCGGCTGCTGATCGCCTGCCGCCCGCGTCCGGTCATCATCGCGATCGCGAGCACGAACATCGGCGGGGTCGCATTGAGCACGCCGGCGAGACCGCTTGCGATATGCATCTCGCCCCAACTGATCAGGGTAAACGGCAGCGCGCTTTGCAGCAGCCCCTGCACGAAGAAAGCCGCCCACACCGGTCCCCGGGCCGGAAGAGCGTGCCCCTGAGCGCGAGCGATCGCGATCAGGAGAATGGCCGCGATCGTCACGCGCGCCGCGACCATCGTGAACGGCGGGATCGTCGGGATTGCGACCTTGATCAGCGTGAACGAGCTGCCCCAGATCAGTGAGAGGAGGAGCAGGAGCCCGATCTCGAACGTGAGCGTGGTGTGTCCTGACGTCGTTTGTTGCGCCTGCGTGTGCATTGCGAATCTGCTCCGGGATGGACCGGGACCATGATCCGGCGCGGTGGCGCAGGCTGGCTGAATTCGGACCTCATCGCCCGATCGAGTCCGATTCCAGCTACTCGGCGGGCTGCGTTGAAACTATTCTTCCGCCATGGCAACAGGCTCGGCACATCGGCAGACGCTGCCGCCGCATCTCGACTGGGACACCTGCGATCGGGCGCGGCTGGCGCGGGCACGCGCGTTCGACGGGCTGTTCTTCTCCGGCGTTCGCTCGACGCGCATCTATTGCCGGCCGGTCTGTCCGGTTCGCCCCGCTCGCTCCGAGAACGTCACCTTTTATGCGACCGCCGCTGCCGCCGAGCGCGCCGGCTTTCGCCCGTGCCTGCGCTGCCGGCCCGAGACTGCGCCGGGATCGCCGGCCTGGATGGGAACGGCCACCACCGTCGCGCGCGGGATGCGCCTGATCAATGACGGATTCCTGGATCGTGCGTCGATGATGGACCTTGCGGAAGTCCTGGGAGTCGGACCGCGCCATCTGCTCCGCCTGTTCATGCGCCACGCCGGTGCGAGCCCGAGCGAGATCGCTGCGACCCGCCGTGTGCAGGAAGCCAAGCGTCTGATCGACCAGACCAGCATGACATTGGCGGAGATCGCCTTCGCCGCCGGTTTCGGCAGCGTTCGCAGATTCAACGATGCATTTGTCGCGACCTACAAGCGGCCGCCGTCATCATTCCGGCGTCGCCACTAGGCCGCCGAGCCAGGCATCACCCGATCTGCTTCCCGCCATGTCGCGGGCAATGCCGCCGCATTTTATAATTGACTATTCGTTCCAGAATAACTATTGTCGTGTCATGGCAAGGACCAAGGAATTCGATCAGGACGAGGCGCTCGATGCCGCGATCGGTGCGTTTCGCGAGCACGGTTTCGAGGGAACCTCGACGCCGATGCTTGTTGACGCCATGGGGATCGGCCGCCAGAGCATCTACGATACGTTTGGCGACAAATGGCAACTCTATTGCGCCGCGGTGCGCCGCTACGCGGCCAGCGAGGTCGAAGCCCATCTTGCCGCGCTGCGGGCGCCGCCGCGCGCGATTGACGGCCTCAGGGCGATGATCGACCGCGTCGTTCGCGACGCGAACGAGGCTTGCCTGGGCATCGGCTCGATCAGCGAGTTCGGCCGCTCGCGGGATGACCTCACCAGCATCCATGCGGCGTCAGGCCGCGCGCTCCAGGGCGCCGTTTCGAAACGCTTGCGCGAAGCGCAGGCCGACGGCGACGTGGCGCGGGATCTCGACGCCGACGACGCAGCCGAATTTCTGCTGGCGAATGTTGCCGGTATTCGCATCGCCGCGCGCGGTGGCGCCCGGCCGCGCCAATTACGGGCGCTCGGCGCCATCGCCCTGCGCGCCCTCGTGTAATTTTTTTGGTCAAATCTGGAACGATCGTTCAAAATAAGGAGAGAGCAAATGAGCAGCAAAGTCGCATTGGTGTTTGGTGGAGCGCGCGGCATTGGCGCCGCGATCGCGGTCCGTCTCGCACGGGACGGGTTCGATATCGCGCTGACCTACGTGTCGCGCCCGGACAGCGCCGCCGAAATCGTGGCCGCGATCGAAAACGATGGCCGCAAGGCCGTCGCGATCAAGGCCGATAGCGCCGATCCCGCGGCGATCCGCGCGGCCGTCGCCGAGACCGTGGACCGGCTTGGGGGGCTCGATGCCGTCGTCGTCAACGCGGGTATTCTCCGCCTCGGTCCCGTCGAGCAGTTCAGCGTCGAAGACCTCGACCTCATTCTCGATGTGAACATCCGCGGCGTTTTTCTGGCAATCCAGGCAGCAGCCGGGCAGATGCGCGACGGCGGCCGCATCATCACGATCGGGAGCAACACGGCGATCCGGACAGGGACGCCGGGAGGCAGCGTCTATGCCATGACCAAGGCCGCCGTTGCCTCCTTGGTCCGCGGCGTTGCGCTCGACCTGGCGCCTCGCCGGATCACGGTCAACAACGTCCAGCCGGGCCCGACCGAGACCGACATGACGGCCACGATGGTGTCGCGGCTGAAAGAGATCGTTCCGTTGAAGCGCGTCGGTGAGCCCGGCGAGATCGCCGCGCTGGTGTCATATGTGGCGGGCCCGGAATCCGGCTATATGACCGGCGCCAGCCTCACCATCGATGGTGGCTACGTGCTGTAAGAGGTCCGCCTCTGACGACAGATCGTCGCCGGCGAACAGGATGGCAGGATCGCATCGCGGTCCTGCCGGGCCATCACCCGATCTGCGTCTCGCCGTGCCGCTTCGACAGCGTGAAGATCTCGACGCCCGTCGCGGTCACCCCGACGGAGTGTTCGAACTGCGCCGACAGCGAGCGGTCGCGGGTCACCGCGGTCCAGCCGTCGGAGAGGATCTTCACGTGCGGCTTGCCGAGATTGATCATCGGCTCGATGGTGAAGAACATGCCGGGCTTGAGCTGAACGCCTTCGCCGGGCCGGCCGATATGGATGATGTTCGGCTCGTCGTGGAACATGCGCCCGAGGCCATGGCCGCAGAAATCGCGCACCACGCTCATGCCCTGCGGCTCGACGAAGCTCTGGATGGCGTGGCCGATGTCGCCGGTGGTGGCGCCCGGCTTGACCGCGGCGATGCCGCGCATCATCGCCTCATACGTCACCTCGATCAGCCGCTCGGCCTTGCGGGCGATCGGGCCGACCGCATACATCCGGCTGGAATCGCCGTACCAGCCGTCGACGATGAAGGTGACGTCGATGTTGACGATGTCGCCTTCCTTCAACGGACGGTCACCGGGCATGCCGTGGCAGACCACGTGGTTGAGCGAGGTGCAGGTCGAGTAGCGGTAGCCGCGATACATCAGCGTCGCCGGATAGGCGCCGTGGCTGAAAGCGAAGTCGCGGACGAACTGGTCGATGCGCTCGGTCGGCACGCCGGGCCCGACGATATCGGTGAGCTCGTCGAGGCACTTCGCCACCAGCGCGCCCGCCTTGTGCATGCCGGCAAAGGCGCTCGGCCCGTGCAGCTTGATCTGTCCGGTCTTGCGCAGGGAGGTATCGGAGGCTTCGACGTAGCTCATGCGGGGCTGGTCTCGGTGTCGGCGGAAGGGCTTGATTTCAGGGCCATAATCTAATGATCACGGGCCCTCATGCAAGTCAGGCGTGCCTCTTGCGCCCGAAACAGGGCCTAATTCGGGACTTCTACGGTGGTTTCTACCGGCAGAGCGCCGCCCCGGACGCGAATCTCGCGGACGGG
The DNA here is from genome assembly GCF_023073075.1 of Bradyrhizobium sp. 61. Taxonomy (NCBI): domain Bacteria; kingdom Pseudomonadati; phylum Pseudomonadota; class Alphaproteobacteria; order Hyphomicrobiales; family Nitrobacteraceae; genus Bradyrhizobium; species Bradyrhizobium sp. 61. The sequence goes on from NZ_JADPIU010000117.1 coordinate 8,719, forward strand.
ATAGGGAACCCGGATGCCCTCGCGCTTGAAGGCCTCCCAGAGCGCCAGCATCACGTCGCTCTTGACGCCATCCATGCCGTCGGGGTCCGCGATCCAGAAGGTCAGCGAGAACTTCATCCCGGCTTCCGCGAACTCGGTCAGGATGCTGTTCGGCGGCTTGCCCTTCTGCGCGCGGGGATGGGCGGCCGCGGTCTCCGCGGCGAGCTTGCAAACCAGCCGCGGGTCGGCGTCGTAATTGGTGCCGAAGGCGATCTTCACCAGCGTGTTCTTGTCGGTATAGGTCCAGTTGACGACCTTCTGCGTCACCAGGTCTTCGTTCGGCACCAGGAATTCGCGGCCGTCGCCGGCGGCGACGGAAATATAGCGCGTCTTCATCGCGCTGATGCGCCCGGTGTTGTCGCCGATGGTGACGAGGTCGCCCGGCTTCACCGACTTGTCCGCGAGCAGGATGATGCCCGAGATGAAGTTGGCGACGATCTTCTGTAGGCCGATACCGATGCCGACGCCGACCGCGCCGGAGAACACCGCGAGCGCCGAGAGATCGATACCGACCGCGCCGAGCGCGATGACGATTGCGATGGCCAGCAGCCCGATCCGGATGATCTTGACCAGCAGCACCTGCACCGACGGGGTCAGATCGGTGGTCGAGTTGATCCGGCTCTCGGCGAAATTGCTGGCGATGTTGGTGGCCCAGAGCGCGATGAGCAGGAGCGCGCCGGCCTTGATCACCAGCAGCGGCGTCAGCCGCAGGCCGCCGAGCACGATCGCAAAGGAATCGAGCAGGTCGACCGTCGTGTCGAGCTGTCCGATGATGGACAGCGCCGCGACGAACCACGCCGAGATCGACACCAGCTTGACGATGAAGGCGTTGCGCAGCACCGAGGTCACGAGCCGGATCGCAAGCCAGGCCAGTCCCAGCTTGGCGGCGACCATCAGGAGATAGCTGCGGCTCGGCCAGGTCGCGTGATACATCACAACGCGGGAGAGGATCACCATCAGGGTGAACACCGCCGTCGAGGCGCTCGAGACCATCACCCGGGCGAAGTGCCGGAGCGGCAGCGGCCAGTGTATCGCCAGCGACGTCATGTCGACGCGGTTGCGAACCCCGGCTTCCGCGGCATAGGCGATGCCGGCCGCGGCCAGGATCAGGCCGAATTGCAGGTAGAACCAGGGCGAGGAGATTTCCGCCCCGACGCTGCGCGCGGTGGTCTGCACGAACTCCATGAAGTCTTTGAGGTCCATGTCCATCAGTCTCGTCGGGAAGCGGGCGGCAGGGATTGATTCGAGGGCGCCGCAGATTCCCACAAAGGGAGCGGCCCGGCCATCGATACACCGCTAAGTGAAGTGCGTTAAGGCCGCAAAATACGGGCAGATTGCCGCGAGCGGGAGAAAATGGGTTGGCGCGGGAGTCTGCCGACGATAAGGATGCAATTCCAGTGATTTGTACCCGGAAGGTGGATGGCTTCCCTCGACTCTGTCAGCCTCGCCATATTGCTCGGCGCCGTCCTCGTCATGGCCGGTATCCTGTCGAGCCTGCTTGCTCTGCGCTTCGGCGCGCCCTTGCTGCTCGTCTTCCTTGCCATCGGCATGCTCGCGGGCGATTCCGGCCCCGGGCAGCTTCAGTTTGACGACGTCCGCACCACCTATCTGGTCGGCTCGGTGGCGCTGGCCCTGATCCTGTTCGACGGCGGCCTGAAGACGCGCTTTGCCAGCATCCGCACCGTGCTCGCGCCGTCCGTTGTGCTCGCGACCGTCGGGGTGCTTCTGACCGCGCTGATCACGGCGCCGTTCGCCAAATACGCGCTCGACCTCAACTGGACGGAAGCGCTGCTGGTCGGTGCCGTCGTGGCCTCGACCGACGCGGCCGCGGTGTTCCTGCTGGTGCACACCCAGGGCCTGCGCCTGCGCCCGCGCGTCGGTGCGACGCTGGAGGCAGAATCCGGCACCAACGATCCCTTCGCGATCTTCCTCACCCTGATGCTGGTCGAATACATCTCGCTGGGATCGAGCTCGGCGGGCCATGTGGCGATGGAGTTCATCCAGGAGGCGGTGCTGGGTGCCGTCGTCGGCTTCCTCGGGGGACGTCTCGTCGTCGTCGCGCTCAACCGGGTTGCGCTGCCGCAGGGCCTGCATGCGCCGTTTGTCACGACCGCGGCGCTCGTGATCTTCGGCGGCTCGCAGATCATGCACGCCTCCGGATTCCTCGCGGTCTATCTCGCCGGCATCATCATCGGCAACCGCCCGACCCGCGCGCATAATTCCGTGGTGGCATTCCTGGATGCCGCGACGTGGCTGGCGCAGATCGTGATGTTCGTGCTGCTGGGCCTGCTGGTTTCGCCGAGCCGGCTCGGCACGAACGTGCTGCCGGCGGTCGGGGTTGCGTTCGTCCTGATGCTGGTCGCGCGGCCGATCGCGGTGTTCGTGTGCCTGGCGCCGTTCCGCTTCAACTGGCGCGAAAAGATCTTCATCGCCTGGACCGGCCTGCGCGGTGCCGTCGCGATCTTCCTGGCGTCGATCCCGATGCTGGTCGGCCTGTCGAAGGCCTATCTTTATTTCGACGTCGCCTTCGTCGTCGTCATCATCTCGCTGCTGCTGCAGGGCTGGACGCTGGCGCCCGCCGCGCGCAAGCTGCATGTGGCGCTGCCGCGCGCCGAGCGTGGTCCGCGCCGCGTCGAGCTGGATCTGCCCGGTCAGCTCGAGCAGCAGCTCGTCGGCTATCCGGTGCTGCCCAAGAGCCTGTACTTCCGCCGCGGTCTGATCCCGTCCTGGTCCAAGCCGACGCTGGTGATCCGCAACGAGAACATCTTGACCCCGACCGAAGCCGATCCGATCGCGCCCGGCGACTACATCTATCTGCTGGCCCCGCCGGAAAAGGCCGAGTCGCTCGACCGCTTCTTCGTCGACATGCAGCCGAGCTCGGCGCCGGATCCGCATCTGCTCGGCGACTTCATGGTCTCCGGCGAGCACACGCTGGCCGAGCTTGCCGAGATCTACGGCGTGAAGGTCGGCGAGGATGACGGCAAGCTGACCCTCGCCGACTATTTCGACGTCCATCTCGACCGCGCGCCGAAGGAGGGCGCCGAGCTGCCGCTGGACGAGATCGTGCTGGTCGCGCGCAGCATCTCCGGCGGCCGCGTCAACGTCGTCGGCCTGCGTCTGCCGGAGGACGAGGAAACGCCCGCGCCGCTGACGCGCCGGCAAGCGCTGCGGCGCAAGCTCGCGGATTTGTGGACGTCGGTGGCGGGGGTTTAGCGCCGCGCTCTCCGTTTTCAGTTTGGCGGGACGGAGCGGCCGCAAGCTCGTCATTGCGAGCGCAGCGAAGCAATCCAGTCTGCCTCCGCGAAAAGACTCTGGATTGCTTCGCTACGCTCGCAACGACGGGGGGCCTCAACCCCTCACGTCAACACCTTCACCCCGCCGAACGATGTCACCCGGCCCTGCTTCAGCATCACGATCTGCGTCGCGAGCTGGCGCAGCTCGGCGACGTCGTGGCTGACATAGACCATGGGGACATTGGCCTCATCGCGCAACCGCACCAGGTAAGGCAGAATCTCGAGCTTGCGGCCCTCGTCGAGCGCGCCGAGCGGTTCGTCGAGCAGCAGCAGGCGCGGCCTCGACAGCAGCGCGCGCCCGAGCGCGACGCGCTGGCGTTCGCCGCCGGAGAGCTTTCCTGGACGGCGATCAAGAAGCGTGCCGATGTCGAGCAGGTCGATGATGCGCTTGTGCTGGGCAGGATCGGGCGCGAGGCGGCTCATCCGTCGGCCATAGTCGAGATTTTGCGCGACGTTGAGATGTGGAAACAGCCGCGCATCCTGGAATACGTAGCCGATGCGGCGGCGCCAGGTCGGCACATGGATGCCGGCCGCGGTGTCGTCAACGGTCTCGCCGTCGATCACAATGGTGCCGCGGTCGGGCCGCAGCAGGCCCGCGATCATGTTGACCAGCGAGCTCTTGCCGGCGCCCGACGCGCCGAACAGGCCGATGACGCGGCCTTCGCTGGTGAAGGTTGCGGAGAGCGAGAATTCGCCGAGCTGTTTTTCGATGTCGACGCGCAGCATGGTCAGTTCCCGTGCAGGCGTTGCGTGGCGCGGCGGGCGAACCATTCGGCGGCGATCAGCGCGCCGAGCGCGAGCACGATCGAGATGATCACGAGTCGTCCTGCGGCCGCGTCGCCATCGGGCGTCTGGATCAGCGAGTAGATCGCCGAGGAAATCGTCTGGGTTTCGCCGGGAATGTTGGAGACGAAGGTGATGGTCGCGCCGAACTCGCCGATCGCCTTGGCAAAGCCCAGCACCATGCCGGCGAGCACGCCGGGCAGCGCCAGGGGTAGCGTCACCGTGAAGAACACTTTCCAGGGCGCCGCTCCCAGCGTCTCAGCCGCCTGCTCGAGCCGGCGATCGATCGCCTCGATCGACAGCCGCATTGGGCGCACCAGCAGCGGAAACGACATCAGGCCGCAGGCGAGCGCCGCCCCGGTCCAGCGAAACGCGAAGACGATACCGAGATAGTCGGCCAGAAATCCGCCGACGAGTCCCTTGCGACCAAAGGTGAGGAGCAGGAGATAGCCCGTAACGACAGGCGGCAGCACCAGCGGCAGATGCACGAGCGCATCGAGCACCGATTTGCCCCAGAAGTCATGGCGGGCAAGCAGCCATGCCAGCGCAATGCCGAACGGGGTTGCGACCAGCGTAGCGATGACGGCGACCCTGAGCGAGAGCAGGATCGCCGTCCATTCGGCGGGAGAGATCTCGAGCACGAAAAATCAGGTTGCAAAATTAAGTCGTGGGACTAACCAGGAACTTGAAGCCGTATTTTTCCAGAATGGTCTTGGCGGCGGTCGAGCGCAGGAAGGCGAGATAGTCGTTGGTCTCGGCCTTCGCGGTGGTGGTCGCGGCGACGGGATAGATGATTGCCGGATGCGAGTCCGCCGGGAAGGTGCCGACGACCTTCACGCCCGGTTCGACCTTGGCGTCGGTCGAATAGACGATGCCGAGATTGGCCTCACCACGCGCCACCAGCGTCAGCGCGGCGCGCACGCTCTCGGCCATGGCGAATTTCGGCTCCGCAGCCTGCCAGGCGCCCAGCTTCTCCAGCGCCGCCTTGGCGTATTTGCCGACCGGCACGGACTTGACGTCGCCGGTCGCGATCTTGCCGTCGCCCGCGAGCTTGGCGAGGTCAAAGCCTTGCGCGATCGTGACGTTGTCGATCTTGGAGTCCTTCGGCGCGATCAGCACGATGCTGTTGCCGAGCAGATTGACGCGGGTCGGCTCGTTGATGGTCTTCTTGGAGATCGCGTAGTCCATCCAGTCGGTGTCGGCGGAGACGAACACGTCGGCCGGCGCGCCCTGCTCGATCTGCTTGGCGAGCACCGAGCTTGCGGCATAGCTGACGCTGAACTTGACGCCGGTCTTGGCGGTGAAGGCGGCGTCGATCTCGTCGAGCGCGTTCTTCATCGAAGCGGCGGCGAATACGGTGATGGTCTTGTCCTCAGCGGCGGCAGGCGAAAGGCTCGCGCTCGCGAGGAGGACGAAAGCGGTGAAAAGTCCGGCAATACGAATCATGGAATGCGCTCCGTGCGAGTTCGCGCGCGCGAATGCACGCGCAAATCTGGCGTTGGGTGGGTTGGCGTGCGACGGGCGGAAAGCGCTGTTCCACGGGGCCTTGCGACGGCTTACGGCCGGCAGGGATATCGCAGCTGCGAAGATAGCAGGCCGGAGCCCGAGGTCAAAGGCGACCGTTTGGCCTATTGTGCCGGCAGGATCGCGATCGACAGCGAATTGTCCTTGGCGCCGCTGACCTGGAGCACGAAAGGCTGCCCCGACAGCTCATATTTCATGGTCTTGCGAATGCCGTCGCAATCGGTCGCGCCGCTGAAGGCCACGGGCTTGAGGAAATGCCCGTCCTGGACCACGTCCACCCAGGCCCCACTGGACAGGCTGACGGTGTAGAGCCCGGCCTTCGGCGCCTTGACGCTGGTGAAGCCGGCGAAGGTGCCGTCCTTCGGCGCCCTTTCCGGCGGTGTCGGCAGCTTCGCGTCCGCGGGGGCAACCAGCCCCAGCGTGATGGCCGACGACGGCAGCGCCGCCTGTTCGCTTCCCGTGGCGAGCCTGGCACGGTCCGGCGCGGTGAGCGCGGCGCGCTCACGCTCGATCGGCCATTTGAACTTGTCGCAGCCGCTGGGCTCTTCGGCAGCCAGAGCGGTGGTCGCACCGAGCGAAAGCGCAGCGAGGAAGGTGAGGACGCGCATGTCAAATCTCATCGTTGGCCACGCGAAGATGCGGGGCTTGCGGTCATTGCTGAAAGGCGGGATGCGCGTCCCGACAGGGCCGCTGGGCTTACGGCAGAGCGGCAAGGCGATCCTAGCGCATTTCAGAGGATGGGAGCCAGTCATGACTCTGTCATCCCGGACAAGCGCAGCGAAGCGGAGCGCAGATCCGGGATCCATAGCCCCAGGGAGGAATTTGACGAAGACTCGGAGTTACCGCTTCGCTCAACCACCGCTCCCTGTGGTTATGGATCCCGGGCTCGCGCTTCGCGCGCCCCGGGACGACAGCGGTGGGTGAGGCGGCAGCTTGCCCAGCCAGCCGCCTATTGCTTCGCATCGCCTGCGTGCAGCACCGCTTTGCAGGCCGCCGGCATCTGCGCCAGCGTCATCGGCGGCTTTGGCTTCGGCGGCTCGGGCGGAGGCTTCGGATGCAGCACGGCGTCGCTGAACCAGTAGGCGAGGTCGGACGGCTTGCAGCCTTCATCCTCGGATTGCGACGACTGGCCTTCGCATTCGCTCGAGCCCGCCGGGCAGCGCATGCGGATGTGGAAGTGATAGTCGTGGCCCCACCACGGCCGGATTTTCGACAGCCAGGAGCGGTCGCCCTTGGCCTCGCGGCACAGCGCTTTCTTGATCGCGGGATTGACGAAGATGCGCTGCACCGCCGGCTCCTGCGCCGCGTCGCGCAGCACCAGCACATGAGCAGGCGTGAACACCTTGGGGTCGATGTCGAGCCGGTCCTGGCGCACCATCATCACCGCCGACATGTCCTCGCGCTCCTCGCGCGACAAACGACGGTCCGGCATCGGCGTCAGCCAGATGTCGGCATCCAGGCCAATTTGATGGCTGGCATGGCCTGACAGTGCCGGCCCGCCGCGCGGCTGGGCGATGTCGCCGACCAGAATGCCCGGCCATCCCGCGTCCTTATGCGCCCTGGCCGCGAGCCGCTTGATCAGCGCGATCATGTCGGGATGGCCGTAATTGCGGTTACGCGACAGCCGCATCACCTGCCAATTGTCGCCGTTGAGCGGCATCTGCATGGCGCCGCCGATACAGCCCTTGGTGTAGGAGCCGATGACATGAGCCGTTCCCTTCGACGGCAGCAGCTTTCGCGCGAACAGCTCCTTGGCGCCGATGCTGGGATCGTTTGGGTTGGCGAGCGGCGGTAGCGGCTTTGGGTTGACGCTGCCCTTGTCCTGGGCCAGCGCGGCGCCGGCGGTCAGGAACGTCATGACAAGCAGGAGAGGGGCGAGGCGGCGGGGACTCATGCTGTCATCCTTATAGCGCAACGCGGTGTCAGGGTTAAGAAACAGTCCTTCGGCCGAAATATTGTCCGAAAGTCGCAGTTCCCTACGCGCGGCCGGCCGATTTTTAACGACGCGATAACCCTCTCGTGCATTGACCAAAATTCGTGCGTGGGAGGCGTGCTCCCAGCCCTCTGTATGCATTCGCGCGCGATCTCGGAAATGATTCAAGGCAGCGCGCAATTTTGCGCCATCGCGTTCTCCGATGACGACGATGTGATGGGCTTGGCACGCCCGGCGGCGCTGTCGCGCCGCGCAAAGCGGCAATGAGGGCTGCTTTTCTGCGGCCACCAGACTGTGCGACCGACCGACAAGCCACCCAAGATTACTTTTTTTTCAGACACTTGCCCCAAAACTTGCGGCCACTGGGCGCGACTGGGACGTATCAAGTTGAGTTTGAGGTTTCGAAAAACAACAAAGCGAAAGGGAGGCGTGCTCGCCCGGGCTCGCCGACAGCCGCGCAAGCCGCGCTTCGCGCGCGCGCCTCAATCCGTTTCCGAACGCGACGAACTCCTGCGCCGCCGCGCCGAGGCGGAAGCCGCGATTGCCGAGGCCCGCAAATCCCATGAGCGCCTGCGCCAGGCCATCGACATCCTGCCGCAAGGCATCGTGTTTCTCGATGCCGAAGGCCGTTACGTGCTCTGGAACAGGAAATACGCCGAGATCTACAGCAAGACCGCCGATCTGTTCCAGGAAGGCGCGCGCCTCGAGGATACGCTGCGCATCGGCGTCGCGCGTGGCGACTATCCCGAGGCTGCCGGCCACGAGGACGAATGGATCGCCGAGCGGCTGCAAAAGCTCTATCAGCCCGGCGCGCGCCACGAGCAGATGCTCGCGGACGGCCGCGTCATCCTGATCGACGAGCGGCTGACCGACGACGGTGGCGTGGTCGGCCTGCGCGTCGACATCACCGAGTTGAAGCAGCGCGAGGCCTCGTTCCGCCTGCTGTTCGACGGCAATCCCGTCCCCATGATCGTCTGTGCGCTCGACGACGAGCGCATCCTCGGCGTCAACGATGCCGCGATTTCCCATTACGGCTATAGCCGCGCCGAGTTCGAGAAGCTGAAGATCCGCTCGTTGCAGGCTTTCGACAGCGAGCCGCCCTGGACCACCGATCGCTCCAGCGAGGAGCAGGCCGCACGCACCTGGAAGCACGTCAAGGCCAACGGCGCGCTGATCGACCTTGCGATCTATTCGCGCGAACTGACCTATGCCGATCGGCCCGCGGTGCTGCTCGCGCTGATGGACATCACCGAACGCAAGCGCGCCGAGGCGCGGCTCGCCTTCATGGCCCAGCATGACGGGCTGACCGGTCTGCCGAACCGCAATCTGCTGCGCCAGCAGGTGGACGAGATGCTGCTGCATATGCGGCGCAGCTCCGACAAGGTCGCGCTGCTGATGCTGGGGCTCGACAATTTCAAGGCGGTCAACGACACGCTGGGGCACGCGGTCGGTGACAAGCTGCTGCGCGGCGTCGCCAAGCGGCTGCGCTCGACCTTGCGCGAGGAGGACGCGCTGGCGCGGCTGAACTCCGACGAGTTCGCGATCGTGCAGAGCGGGCTGACGCGTCCCGAGGATGCGGTGATGCTGGCCAAGCGCTTGCTGGAAGCCATCGCCGATCCCTATCTGCTCGACGGCCATTCCGTGGTGATCGGCGCCTCCATCGGCATCGCGATGGCGCCCGGCGACGGCGATGATTCCGAAAAACTGCTCAAGAGCGCCGACATGGCACTGTCGCGCGCCAAGGCCGATGCCCGCGGCACCTTTGCGTTCTTCGAGGCTGCGCTCGACGCCAGGGCGCAGAGCCGGCGCAAGATCGAGGTCGAGCTGCGCGACGCGATCCAGAACGACGTACTGCGCCCTTATTACCAGCCGCTGATCGACCTCCAGAGCGGCCGCATCACCGGCTTCGAGGCGCTGGTGCGCTGGCCGCATGCCGAGCGCGGCATGGTCTCGCCGGCCGAGTTCATTCCGGTCGCCGAGGAAACCGGCCTGATCAATCCGCTCGGCGGCTTGATGCTGCGCCGGGCGTGCCTGGACGCCGCGACCTGGCCGGACGATGTCCGCGTCGCCGTCAACCTGTCGCCGCTCCAGTTCCGCAGCGGCAATCTGCTCTCGGTGGTCACGGACGCGCTGAAACATTCCGGCCTGCCGGCGCGGCGGCTCGAGCTCGAGATCACTGAGACGCTGCTGCTGGAGAAGAGCGCGCAGGTGCTGGCGACGCTGCATGCGCTGCGCGCGCTCGGCGTCCGCATCTCGATGGATGATTTCGGCACCGGCTATTCCAGCCTCAGCTATTTGCGCAGCTTCCCGTTCGACAAGATCAAGATCGACCAGTCCTTCGTGCGCGATCTCGGCGCCAACCGCGAGGCCCAGGCGATCATCCGCTCCATCGTCAGCCTCGGCAAAGGCCTTGGCGTCACCATCACCGCCGAGGGCGTCGAGACCGAAGCCGAGCTGAGCTGCCTGCGGGCCGAGGGCTGCGACGAGGGCCAGGGCTTTCTGTTCAGCAAGGCCCGGCCGAATGCCGAGATCATCAGCCTGCTCGCCGCCCAGCGCGGCATCGATGGTGACGAGAAGGCTGCGATGGTGGCGTAAGGCGGGCTGCCCCTTACCTCGCCCCGCTTGCGGGGAGAGGTCGGGCCGGAGGCGAACCCTCCCCCTCCAGGGGAGGGCTATCGCATATGCGGGAAGCTCGCTTGCGGCCATCCTTCGAGACGCCCGCCGTTGGCGGGCCCTCAGGATGAGGACCGAATGTGCGGCCGTAGTTTTGACGAGCACCGATGCCGCTTAGCCTCATCCTGAGGAGACCGCAAAGCGGTCGTCTCGAAGGACGAGGCGCGCGCTCAGGTCGTGCAGAATGCGATATGCGATAGCCCTGCCTCGCAAGCGGGGGAGGGAGTGCAGCATCATCGCGGCTGCCGCCCATCACTCCTCCGCCAAAATCGCCTTCCCCACATCCTCATAATGCGTATCCCGCGCCTGGATCTGCTGCGTGATCGCGTGCATGTCGCGAAAGCGCCGCTCGAACGGATTGCTGCGGAACACCGCGGTCGCGCCGGCCATGTGATAGGCGGCGTCGACCACCTTGGCCGATTGATGGATGGTCCAGGTCGCGGCGAGGCGAACGGCGCTGCGATGCGCCGGGCTGAATTGGCCGGTCGCGCAGAGGTCGCGCCACATCGCATTCGCCGTCGCGTAGACATAGGCGCGCGCGGCCCGCAGATCGCCCTCGGTGCGGCCGATCAGGCCCTGGACCGCCTGGTTGTCGCGCATGGCGCTCGCTGCCAGCGACTGGTGCTTTGCACGCGACAAGGCGATGGCGGCATCCAGCGTCGCGCGCGCGACGCCCAGCGAGACCGCGGCAAAGCCGAGGCTGAAGGTCGAGCCGGTGCCGATCCTGTAGAGCGGACCCGTCTCGCGCAGCGCGGACGGCACGTCACGGAACGCTGTGAAACGCTCGGGGATGAAGAGGTCGCTCACCTCATAGGAATCCGTGCCGGTGCCGGCGAGCCCGATCGCCTGCCACACGTCATGCAGCACCGCGCTCGCGACCGGAAACAGGATGGTGCGAACCTCCGGCGAACCGTCGGCATTTTTCCGCGGCGTCCCGTCGGCTCCGACGATGCGGACATGCGCCCCCAGCCAGCTCGCCTGCCGCGAGCCCGAGGCAAAATCCCAGCGCGCGGTGACGCGATAGCCGCCCTCGACCGCGCGCGCCTCATGCGCGATCGCGCCCCAGGCAAGGATGCCGGGCGGCGTGTCGAAGATCTCGCGCGCAATGTCGTGGTCGAGCGAAGCCGCGATCATCGCGCAGACGCTGCATTGGCCGAGACACCAGGCCGTCGAGGCATCCGCCTTCGCGATCTCCTCCTGCATCTGCATGAAGATGTCGATCGGGGCCTCGGCGCCGCCGAGACTTTGCGGCAGCAGCGCGCGATAGAGCCCGTTCTCGATCAAAGCCGAGACGACGGCGGGCGTTAGCCGACGGGAGCGCTCGATCTCGTCCGCTTCGCGCGCAATCAGTGGCGCGATTGCCCGGGCACGTTCAGCCAGATTGAAGCCTTGCGGCCTGTTCATGCGTCACCTCGTCAGGCCGCGGCGCGGCCGAGGTCGAGTGCTTGCTTGCGTCTGGTCGGAAAACTCAGCGCCACTGCTACGGCGCCAAGCCCGATCGCGAAAGAGCCGGCGTGCAGCCATGTGTAGCGCTGGAAATTGTCGAACACGAGCCCACCGGCCCACGGACCCAGCGCCATGCCGAGGCTGGCAAAGGCCGACACCGCGCCGAATACGGTGCCCATGATGCGCGCGCCGAAGTACTCGCGGACCAGCACCGCATAGAGCGGCATCACCCCGCCATAGGCGAGGCCGAACACGACCGAGAGCGCATAGAATTCGCCGAGCTGCGCCACCGCGAGATAGGTCGCGATGCACATCGCCTGCACGAACAGACCGCCGACCAGCACGGGCTTGGCGCCGATGCGATCGGCTGCCGCGCCGAGCAGCAGGCGTCCGCCGAGCCCGGAGACGCCGGCGACGCTGTAGACCGTCACCGCCGTGAGCGGGGCGATGCCGCACACCATCGCATAGGACACCATGTGGAAGATCGGACCGGAATGCGCCGCGCAGCAGGCGAAATGCGCCGCTGCGAGCGCGATGAATTGCGGCGTGCGCAGCGCTTGTGCTGCGGTCAGCTCGATCTCCGGTGCCGCGTCGGTGCTTGCCGGGCCAGCCGCCTGCGGCGCTGGCCGCACCAGGAAGCAGGCCGGGATCAGCAGCGCCCACGCCGCGATGCCGATCACCAGCATCGCGGTGCGCCAGTCATAGGCCGTGATCAGCCAGCTCGCGGTCGGCGCGATCGTCACCGGCGACACGCCCATGCCGGCGGAGACCAGCGCCACCGCGAGGCTGCGGTTCTTTTCGATCCAGGCGCTCGCGAGCGCCATCATCGGTGCGTAGAAGCTGCCGGCAGCGACGCCGATCAGCACGCCGAAGAACAGCTGGAATTGCCACAGGCTCGTTGCCTGGCTCGCAGTCACGAGACCGAGGCCAAGCAGCAGGCTTCCGGCAAGCACCACGATGCGGGTGCCGAACCGGTCCGACAGCGTGCCCCAGAAGAACGCGGCAACACCCATGCAGAGGAAATCCAGCGTCGCCGCCGCCGACACGCCCGCGCGCGACCAGCCCATCGCTTCGGAGATCGGCTGCAGGAAGACCGCAAGCGACAGCATCGTGCCGAAGCCGACACAGGTCATCAGCGCTCCCGCGGCGACCACGACCCAGCCATAGTCGAACCCTGACGGCTTGCTCATCCGTTTCCTCTGCGCTTTTGCTCTTGTTGATGGTGCGCGCGGGGATGGTGGCCCATCTGTCGGCCGAGGGCAAGGTTACGCGCAATGCGCGGGTACAGAGCTCGTTGCCTTGCAGCACCTTGCAGCGCCTTGAGCGTCGGCATGCGCCATGGGCCACCGCAACGCCGACTTAGGATGTGTTTTGTGCCGCGGTTTCGCTGCCCCCGCGTGCCCGTTCCATTTGCCCCGGCCACCCGTACGCCGAGATCAGGCTCATATCGGCCTCAGAATCCGTGCCGGTCATATTGAGGGAGCGGCTGCACTGTTGGAGGGCTTCTTCATATTGACGGAGGTGCAAGTGTGCGACGCAGAGAAGCCGCGCCGCGATGGTATCCTGCAAGACGGCCAGGTTTGCGAGGTCGCCGTCGAACCGATCCGACCAGATGTCGCGGGCGGTCTGAAGGTCGGTCAGAGATACGTTGACCCGCACCTGGTCTCCGTTGCGTCTCACCGCGCCCCGCACGGCCCAGCGGACGCGGAGATCCGTCCCGAGCTGCTGCAAATCGATCACCTTCTTCTTGTAGGTCGAGGCGGTGTCGCGTCCAACAACGAGAGTGGCGGGCGTTCGCGCGAGATCGGTGGTCAAGCCTGTCGAGATCAAGTCGGCAAAGGAGTCCTGCGCCGGACCGTCGTTGAGGCTGGCGAAGGGCAACACGACGAGCGAGAGGCGAGGCGCGATCTCGGGCCTGACTGCCGGCTGTGCCTGGATATTTTGAGCTTCCCGTTGTGCGTCGGTACGGACCGTCTTCCAGGCATTCCAGTATCCGGCAACGCCACCGGCAATCGCGCCGATGGCGGCGACCGACGCCAGCACGCTGCCGACGAGCTTCAAACGGCCTCTGAGGTCCTCCAGCCAGCCTGCGGATCGCCGTTCGCCAACAGCGTTTGAAAAGGTAACCGGGACCGTAACTGCTACCGTGGTTCCTGGTTGCCGATCCTCATCGTGCACGGCGCCCACGAAACGAAAGCCCTTGCGTGGAAATGTCTTTATAAGACGTTGTTGCTGACCGGAGTCACCGATCGCGCGCCGGACGGCGTTCAGCCGGGTCGTGAGCGCCGCATCGGATACGATCCGGCCATTCCAAATCGCGCTGACGAGATCGTCCTTGCTGACGACGCGATCCCTGCTGCGGATCAGATGTTCGAGCAGATCGAGAACCTGGGGTGTCGTGGGCACCACATCGAGCCCGCGCCGCAATTCGCGCCGCTCGGTGTCCAACGCACAGTCCTCGAAGAAATAGCGCATGGCACCATTCTCCAAGCCTGCCCTCTATTCTCCGAGGGCGCGGGAGCAATAATCCGTGGAGAATAGGCCTTCGCTAGCGAAAATGTAAGCCGCGAACATTGGTCCGCCCCGTCAGGGGGGGCCAACGTCGTGCTTTTCCGGAAGGCCCGCTTCGCAGAGACCCTTCTCGAAGATCGCGAAGTCATCTGCCCGGCGAAACGGTGCCAGATTCTCGAGATTGGCACGAAGATCTGGATTGCATTCAAGGGCTTGCAGGAGGGATCGTTGCGCTCGTTCACGCCGCCCGGCGAATGCGTTGCTGGCTGCGGCAATGCAGGTCACGAGCAGGAAACTCGTCTGACCACGCAATGCGGTCTCGGCGCATGATACTGCCGCGTCATAGCGGCCCGCCAGAAAATGCGCATACGCCATGGCTCCCTGCGCGTCGTAGTACATGGGCGGATCGAGCGGGCTAAGTCTCACGGCATGTGCGGAGTGCTCGAGGGCGAGATCCGGCTCTCCCCTCCAAACTCTCAGCCAGGCACTGGTGGCCCAGGCTTGCGCGAAGTTAGGGTTGTCAGCCAAAGCTCGATCCACGAAAGCAGCCGCGTCGTCGAACTCGTGGGCTATGAAGGCGAGTGCATATCCACCCACGGACAGTGCAACCGGATCATTTGCCCCCAGTTCTACCGCCTTCCGGGCCAGCCGGGTGGCTTCCGCAATTTCCTTCGCGGGATCGCTGATCCAGCCGTTCGCCTTGCGCCGGGTATAGCACCAGGCGGCCATCGCATAGCCACAAGCCAGTCGAGGGTCGAGTTCGGTCGCCTTGCAAAAGAGCTGCAACGCCTCGGTGTTTGCGTTGTTGGACCAACGGGATTTCGCCAGCCCGCGCAGATAATGATCATACGCATCCAGATTTTCGGGCGGCTTCCGCCTTGCCCGCTTGATCTCCTCACGCTGCAGCCTCGGGGCGATTGCGCCTATGACACTGGACGTCAGATTGTCCTGCAGATCGAACATGTCCTCAATCGGGCCCTCAAAGCGGTCTGCCCAGAGATGCGTTCCAGTTTCGGCATCGATCAGCTGTCCCGCGATTCGAATGCGATTTCCGGCTTTGCGCACGCTACCTTCGAGGACATAGCGGACACCAAGCTCGCGGCCGACCTGCTTTACGTCAACGACCCGGCCTTTATACGCAAAGCTCGAATTGCGTGCGATCACGAACAGCCAGCGAAAATGAGCCAGAGCCATCGTGATTTCTTCCACGATGCCATCTGCGAAATACTCCTGTTCGGGATCGGAGCTGAGGCTGACGAAAGGGAGTACGGCAATCGAGGGCTTATCCGGTAGCGGGAGGGCCGCTGTTCTCGCTCCTGACAGGTGAGGGACGGTTGAGGGATCCGGCTCCCGTACTTCCCGAACGGCTCCGACGAAACGGAAGCCCTTGCGCGGGATCGTCTTGATCAGGCGCTGCGCTTCCCCGCAATCGCCGACTGCCGTGCGAACGCCATTGATGCGGGTCGCAAGCGCGGCCTCCGATACGATGCGCCCCTTCCAGATGGCGTTCATGAGGTCGTCCTTGCTGACGACACGCTCCCTGTTGCCGATCAAGTAGTCGAGAATGTCGAAGACCTGTGGCGCAACGGAAACAGCGTCGGCCCCGCGATGCAGCTCGCGCCGATCCGTGTCGAGCACGTATTCATCGAAGAGATAGCGCAAGTTGCCACTCCCGTCGTTGGATGAAGCCGCCTCTGCACCTGCTGGGGCGTAAAGTAAGGCGCCGGTCAGGAAAATGTAAGCTGCACGTCAAGCGTGCCCGGCGAAGTCCTGACATCCTGCCCTCGGTAAGGTATCGCCAAGGGATATCGCCGATGAGTACCATCAACGGCGTTGCGCAGGTGCGACGGACTGCCACACCCGTGCAGCAAGTGACCAGCCTTTTCCTGCGGGTCTGGAGCGCATGGCAGAAGCGCCGAAGACGGCTGAAGGTACAAACGGCTCTCTGTGCCCTCAGCGATCGGGAGCTGATGGATCTCGGCGCGACGCGCGCCGAGATTGACTACATTGCCTTGCAGCAAGGCCGCGCAAGGCCCGATCGTCCGGCACCCTGGCGCATTGGCAGTGCGCTTGCGATCCTGTTGCTCGTCAACCTGCTCGGCTTGATTTCCGTAGATCGCGCCGGGGCTCAATGCACTGCGCAGGATGGTTTGCGGAGGCAGCTGGCGGTCAAAGTCGACCCGCCGGCTCCCAGATCGGAGATTCCGATCAGCTCGGCTGCAGATGTCCTGGCGTGGAAGACGATCCGGATAGGAACATTCACGGATACTTTCGCTCTTCGCAGCGCGATGAGCGCAATGGGCTGCGGCGTCGGAAACGCGGCTGATGAGATACTCGCTCGACCGGCCTTTACCCTCAGTCGCAAGAAGGCGGAGGTTGAGCTTGTTGCCGTGTCGGTTGCCGAGCTCGGCTTTCAAGGCGAGGCTTCGCTGCGGGAAATCTATGCGCGTGCACAACAGCTCGGTCTTGCTCTGGCGCCCGCCGAAATCGCGCCGCAGCTGAGACTCCAGTATTTGGACCAGCCGATCGGTGAGTTTCTCACCATCGGGATGGAGCCTATCGGGACGTGGGCGGGTGAAGCGGTCGTCCTGACGGTGGCGAATGGCGGAGCAGGCCTCATCCTGATCGGCCAGGATGGCCGTGAGGACGCGCAGATATCTGCGATATCCCGTTTTGTGTTCGTGCGACCCGGCTCATCCATGACTCCAGAGACCGCAGCGATGGCCAGGTAGCATGCTGCGATCTCATTTGGTCTGGGCTCGATCAGGGAAACGGGTGATGATCACGCGTCGTGATGTGTTGTCGGCGGCCGCCGCCGCGTTCGCCGCTACGCATATTTCACCGCGGGCGCTCGCACAGCCGATCGCGAAAACCGTGCATATCCTGACGGGCTTCACGCCCGGGCTGCAGGATGGGTTGGCGCGGCTCGTGGCCGGCCAGATGAGCGGCTATGCGGAAACCATTGTGGTTGAGACCCGTCCCGGCGCGGCAGGTCGCATCGCGGTGGAGGCGGTGAAGAGCGCCGACGCCGACGGATCGGTCATGCTGTTCGCGCCGCTCGGCTTCATGATGTTCTTTCCGCACGTCTACAAGACACTGAGATACCATCCGCGGGATTTCATACCTGTGTCGACCGTCGCCTCGACCCCGACATTGCTGACGGTCGGTCCCAGCGTGCCGGCCGACGTCAAGACGCTGGCGGACTTCGTGGCCTGGTGCCGCGCCAATCCGAAGCACGCCACCTTTGGTTCGCCGGGCGCCGGAACCTCGCTGCATTTTCTCGGTGCGATGCTGGGCCGCAGCGCCGGCTTCGATTTTCTTCACGTGCCCTATCAGGGCGGCGGTGCGATTCAGGATCTGGTCAAGGGCGTGATTTCCGCGACCGTCATGCCGATCGGCAGCTCGCTCGGACTCGTCCAGTCCGGCGATCTTCGTGCGCTGGCGACCACCGGGCCGCGCCGTAGCCTGTTTGTTCCGGCGGTACCGACGATGCGGGAGGCCGGATATCCGTCGCTCGAGGACCTCACATGGTTTGCGTTCTTCGTTCCGGCCAGGACGCCGGCGCCGATCGTCGATAAGCTCAACACCGCGATCCAGGCGGCCTTGCGCATCGACGAGGTCAAGGCCGGCATGGCAAAGCTGGCCGTCGAGCCCGACGCGATCGCCATGGAAGACTTCGCCCGGCTGATCGCATCCGAATCCGACCGGTGGAAGGCGATCGTGCAGGCAACGGGGTTCGTCCCGACCGATTGAAGCGGCATTGACAGGAGGCAACACATGAGCGGGCCGGCATCCGTGCATGATCTCGTGCAGTCGCATCGCATCACCGCGGTGATCTATGCGGCGGCGAAGCTCAATCTCGCCGAGGCCATCGGCGACGAGGCGAAATCGGCGGCCGAGCTCGCCCGGCTGGTGTCCGCCGATGAAAGTGCGCTGCGCCGATTGCTCGTTGGCCTGACGACACTTGGCCTGTGCAGGCAGGCAGGCCGGGACCGATTTGCCATGACCGAGCTCGGCCGGCAGCTCGACGAGACCGCCGATCCCTCCTTCAAGGACTGGGTTCTCTTCGAGGGCGAGATGCTCGCGCAATCCTGGATCGGACTGGTCGAGTCGGTTCGCTTGGGCAAGAGTGCGGGCGAGCTGCGCGGCGATGGCGACGATCGCTATGCCGCGACGAGCAATGCGCCGGAATTCACCCGCCGCTTCAATGCCGCGATGGTCAGCCTGACGCGGAGCATCGTTCCAAGGATCGTCGCGGCCCACGACTTCGCGACCGCGCGCGTCGTCATGGATCTCGGCGGCGGCACCGGCGAATTGATCGGCGGCGTGCTCCAGCACAACCCGCATCTTGAGGGCATCGCCTTCGATCTCGCGCGCTGCGAGCCGGGAGCGCGGGCGCATTTTGACCGGCTTGGCATCGCCAATCGCTGCCGGTTCGTCGCCGGCAGTTTCTTCGAGAAGGTCCTGGGCGGCGCCGACACGATCCTGATGAAGAGCATCCTGCACAATTGGAAGGACGATCGTTGCGAGGTCATTCTGCGCAACTGCCGGGACGCACTGCCGGCCAGCGGAACGTTGATCGTGATCGAGCGGATCATGCCGGAGCCTGCGACGACCGAGACCCAGGACCGCTCCTGTGCCATGAGCGACCTCAATATGCTGAGGGGACCTGGCGGCCGCGAGCGGACGGAAGCCGAGTACCGCAGGCTCGGCGTCCTGGCCGGCTTCGCCTTCGTCGGCATCAGCGGTGTCGGCTCGTTCAGCCTGGTCGAATTCCGAAAGGTCGGACACTGACTGCCGTCCGTTGGGGCGGCAGTCGAGTCTCATTCCATCAGGCCTTGGCGCAGGATCGATCAGCAGCCCCGGCAGACGCCGGAGATCTTGCGATCGACGTTGGCATCCTCTTGGTCGAGGAAATCCAGCGATCCCGAACTTGCCGAGGGCACGTCGGAGGCGTGCGGCTGGCGGTGACCGACCGGGGCCGTCCACGGCCTGGTGGTCGTTTCCTTTCCGGGCAGCGACGGGTGGAAAGGTTGCGCCGAAGCTGCGCCCATCGTCGATACGATCGTGACCACAATCAGCATCTTTGAGGTAATCATAGGTGTCTCCAAATGCATCCCGCCCTGCATGTGCGGTTCAGACATTCAGATTTGCATCGAAGACCCGCTATTCCCTGTCATCGCGCAGGCGTGATACCGCCGTGGTCCGGCCTTCCGGAACGACGTTTGTCAGGCCGGCGCTTTCCTGCCGATCAGACCGAAGACGATCATGACGAGGCTGATGCCCCCGACAGCGCCCGAGACCTCTCCGACCGTGCGCATCAGGGCGGCAGGATCATTGGACCACGGCGTCATGTCCCGCATCGAGAGGAAGAACAGGACGGCGAGCACCAGCAGCACTGAGCCGACGGCAATCAATCGCCAGTTTCGCTTTCGCATGACAGACACTCCCCCGTATCGCCCACGGACGGGCGGGGCCGTTTAGGACGCAGGGAGATAGTGTCGTCGAGCCCGGGTCGGGTTCAATGGCCACGAGCCGTATCGGACAAATGTGACCCTCATCCCCAATTTGTTCGCGGCCGCTGGTGGGTGGCCAACAGACGTTTTGACATTTTTGTGTTTTCAACGCTTTGACGGCTCGACCCTGTCGGCTTGAACCAGTCTCGATCGTCCTTGGATGGACCCCGCACACGTCAGTGATGCCGTCACCTAGAAAATCGAACCAGGAGCTTATGTTCATGAGGATCACCGTCGAAACCACCGTAGCAGCCCCCATCGATCAGGTCTGGCGTGCCTATACGACACCTGCTGACATCATGGAGTGGAACGCCGCGTCCGACGATTGGCATACGACCAAGGCTACGGTCGACCTGCGGGAAGGCGGGGTCTTCTCGTCGCGCATGGAAGCCAAGGACGGCAGCATGGGCTTTGACTTCGCCGGGACTTACACGACGATCGTCGAACACAAGCTGATCGAATATTCTTTCGGCGATCGCAAGGCCGAAGTCGAGTTCGTGCCCGGGGCGAAGGGCGTCGTCGTCCGCGTTGTCTTCGATAGCGAACCGACACACTCGGTTGAGCAGCAGCAGGGCGGCTGGCAGGCCATCCTCGACAACTTCGCACGACACGTGCAGGCGAAGCAGAAGACGTCGTGAAGCCGTGCGGGGGGCAGGAGAGGGAAGTCCCTGACGGGTGCCGTCGGCTTTCCGCGCAGAGCACCTGACGGAAACTGAGCAGTCGAGGAATAGCCGGCTTGGGGGCGGCCGCGTCGGTTGACCCCTCAGCCGGCGACCTCCGGTTTGCACCGGGCTCACCTGCGCGGTGGGCCAACAGGTGACGTCAAGCTGCTACGACGGCTCCACGCCCCCCGCGCGCGTCTCCGGGGGCGCGCCACGCCTCAGGGGAAGCGGCTGGTCGCCGAGCAACACCTTCACCACCACGTCACGCGCATTGCCGGGATCAAGCGAGTGCTTTGCGATCAGGTCGCTACAGTCGGCGACGATCTGGTCGGCGTCCTGCATGATCTTGAGCTCTTTGTAGCGATCGTGCCGATGCAGGCCCATGCTTTCGCCAACCACTTCAAGGATATTCATGATACGGAATGGCCAGTCGCGCTCGTGCGCGCACAGTTCGCGATGATCGGAATGATAGACCGCGACCAGTGCATCGACACCTGCATCGCGCGCCGCCTCAAGCTCCATGAGTTGCAATTCGCGCTTGTACTTTGGAAGCGCGCCGACATCCACGCTCTGCAAACCCACCGCCGGCTGGTTCAGATCGACGAGTTCGATACCGGGTACCGCCGTCAAGATTTCAGCGGCGGCTTCCACGACGCCGGCCAAGCCGGGATGCCTGTGCAGCGCGACCCGCATTTCGACCCTGCGCTGAAGGTGCGGCTTGAGCTGCGCCAGCCGGTCGCCGAGAAAGCGCATGAACGGGTTCATCTCGAACGGGCGGGACCCGTGCTGTCGCTCCACCGTTGGCAGGATGGTCTCCGTGTACTGGACGTAGCACGACGGGCACCAGGAGATCACCTGCCCCGAGTTCGAGTGCGACAGCTTTTCCATCGTACTCGATCCCATACGACCGGCCATCTCTGCGTCGCCGGACTTGAGCTGGAGAATGCCGCAGCAATGGCTCGGCCCGCCCATCACCTGGTAACTGACGCCGAGCGCGTCCATGATATCGAGGGCAAGCAATGCGATGTGCGGCGTCTTGAGCACATTGCAGCCGGTGTAAAACACGAAATCCGGCGCCTCAACGGGCCTAGCGACCGACGCCGATCTCTGACCCAGTCGTTCGAGCACGTCCGCATCGAGTTGCAGGCGCGAAAGCACGTTAACGCCACGACTGCCGTCGCGGTACCTCTCGACACCCCGCCGGCGCCGTTCGGCAAGCTCATTGTCCGACTTCGCGATGCCAAGCCGCGCCATGCTCAGCAGGAAACGCGGATTGACGCCATAGCTGCACGCCTTGATGCACGCCCCGCTCCGCATGCAGGACTGCGCCCATTTGCGCGACGCTTCCGGGCCGTTGCCGGTACGCACCAGCTCGAGAATGCCGCCGATGATGTCTTCGGACTTTGTCGTCCGCGAGATGCCGGCCGGCTTGACACTCGGACAGGCCTCGACGCATTTCCCGCATCGCGTACAGGCGTCGAGCATGTCTTCGGCATATTCAGCCAGGGACGTCTCGAAGGGGACCTCGTTCATCGGCGGCATGACCAACTCCCAGGCCTGCTGGAGGATCAGCTACGTGCGGCATACGACAGCGCCGGAACCTAACCCACAATTGGCGAGCTGTACACGAGCAGGCCGCAATGGGGATCTGTCGCCTTCGAGTCACGAGCAGCAATACTTGCAGTGAGCAAATCAAGTCGGCTCCGCCTCTGACAGGGGACCTCGGCAAGCCTCCCACAATTGTCGCGATGGGCCAGAAGCAGACAATCACCACCTTGAGCGGCTTACATTTTGCTTACCGGCGGCATAGCTTATGCGTGGTTGACGTCCCTCAGCGAGCAAGGCCACGAGGGGAATGGCTGTGCGCTATCTCTTCGAGAACTACACATTTGACACAGACCGGCGTGAGCTGTGTCGCGGCGCCAAGATGATCCCTCTCGCGCCACAGGTCTTCGACCTGCTCGACTACCTGATCCGCAACAGGGAGCGCGTCGTCAGCAAGGACGACCTGATCCGCGCCATCTGGGACAACCGCTCCGTCTCTGATGCTGCATTGACGACCCGTC
Organism: Bradyrhizobium sp. 61; assembly: GCF_023073075.1. Lineage (NCBI taxonomy): Bacteria > Pseudomonadati > Pseudomonadota > Alphaproteobacteria > Hyphomicrobiales > Nitrobacteraceae > Bradyrhizobium > Bradyrhizobium sp. 61. The sequence continues at coordinate 31,165 of NZ_JADPIU010000117.1, forward strand.
TCAATGCCGTCCGCGGCGCGATCGGCGACACCGGTGAGAAGCAGCTTCTGATCAAGACGCTGCCGCGCAAAGGCTTCCGTTTCGTTGGCGCCGTGCAGGAAGAAACACAGGGGAGCCCGGCCGAGCAGGCTGGTTCGGCGACGTGTGGTGGCGTGACTGCAGAGACGTCGTCTTCAGCAAATCGCCTTTCCATTGTTGTGCTGCCGTTCGCTAATCTCAGCGGAGATCCCGAGCAAGGCTATTTCGTTGATGGCGTGACCGAGAGTTTGACCACGGATTTGTCGCGCATCTCCGGTTCATTCGTGATCGGCCGACACACCGCCTTCACGTACAAGGATAAAGCAGTCGACCTCAGGAAGATTGGGCGCGAGTTGAACGTCCGTTACGTGCTCGAAGGCTCCGTGCAGCGCAGTGGGAACTGGCTTCGGGTGAACGTGCGGCTTGTCGATGCCGAAAGTGGCAACCACCTATGGGCCGAGCGTTTCGACAAGCTCATCGCTGATCTGTTCGACATGCAGGACGAAATTGTGTCGCGGCTAGCCAACACGCTGGATGCCCAGCTTGTTGAAATTGAGGCCCGACGGGCAGAACACTCTGTACGTCCCGACGCGATGGATTTGTATTTCCAGGGCATCGCTCACTTGAACAAGGGAGTGACCCTCGAGCACCTGACGCAAGCGCGTGGCTTTTTCGAACGCGTCTTGGCGCTTGATCCCGGCAGTATCGAAGCACTGGTTGGCACGGCCATAGTTGACTACTCTATGGGCGTTAACTTCTTTACCGAAGACCGAGCCGCGTCCCTCGCGGCGGCCGAGACTGCCCTAAACAAGGCTCTGTCAATGGCTCCACAGCACGCGCAGGCTCACATGTATCTGGGCGTGGTGTATATTTTCACATTCCGCGCAGCCCAAGGGATTGCCGAATGCGAGCGGGCGTTGGTGTTGGATCGAAATTTGGCTAACGCTCATGGCTGGATCGGTCGTGGCAAGTTTCATCTTGGTCGCGCTGAGGAAACCGAGGCCCACATCCATGACGCGCTCCGCCTCTCGCCTCGCGACACCTTTGCTTACCGGTGGATGATGGTCATGGGCCTCGCCAAGTTCTGGCTCGGTGCCGATGCCGATGCGGTCGCATGGCTGCGGCGCAGCATTGAGGCCAACCGCAATTTTCCCTTCACGCATTTTTTTCTCGCTGCGGCCCTAGCGCTTGTCGGGCAGCTGGATGAGGCGCGCGCTGTAGCGCAGGCCGGATTGACGCTCCAACCAAATTTCACCATTCGTCGCTTCCGCGCTAACCTATACAGCGACAATCCGAGTTACCTCGCCAGGCGTGAGCGCGTCTATGAGGGCATGCGGTTGGCCGGGGTGCCCGAGTGCTGATGTCCGACTTGGGTCAAGATGCGAAGAACTCAGGGTGAGCAAAGTTAGTCCGCTCCACCCCACCAAGCGGACCTCAATGAAACGTGTCGCCACTTCTCTGATCGGCCAGCAGCAGACATTGATCAGAGACGAAAACCCAACTTCACCAACGTCGTTGGGGGGCGGACAGACTTCAGTATGCCGGAGCGCAAGCGTGAACTAGCCCACATTTGGTAGACCCGCGCGCGTGCTAAACTGCACTGTGCGCGCCAACTAACTTCGGTTCGACAAGAACTGGACGTTTCGCGGAGTAGGCCATGGACGAAGATCGTCGAAACGCACTTTCCACGGAATACGGCGAGGTCTGCAGCAACTTTCGGACGCTGACCGACATCCGGTTCAAGTTGCTGGGTCTGCTGCCGATCGCGACCGCCGTAGCCATTGCGCTTAAAGTCGACCACATTGATGGCCGGAGCTTTGTGTTCTCGTTGTTTGGCCTGATCGCAACGATCGGGCTCGTGACCTACAATACGAGAAATGACGAGCTGTATGATGAACTCGTGAGACGTGCCGCATACATTGAACGAAGCCTTGGTCTCGCGGATGGAGCATTTGCCAACCGCCCGCGCGCGTCGCTCAAGTTTCGTCTTTTCGGCATCACATGGAAAGTCGACCACCGAGTAGGTATCGGCACGATTTACCTTGCGTCCATCGCTGTTTGGCTTTTCCTGGTCTTGGCGTCGTTGTCGGCTTGGCTAGCTCCGGAGGCCTCGGTATTGGCTACGCTGGCTGCTTTTGGGCTCGCAGTCATTGCGGCCTGGTGGGCGAGGACGTGGATCAAGCGTAAGAAGAAAGAGGTCGATGAGGAAAAGAGATCCTTGGCCATCGAGGCCGTTCAAAAGGCGTTCTCAACCGATTTGTCGCGAGGCACGGCGGACGGGGGGCTGATAGATTTGTGCTTCAAGCTCGCGGACGAGAAGACGCGCGAAATCATCGCCAAACGGGCTCAGTTCTATGCCGGAATCGATCGCGATTCCTCAATCTACTACCCGCCGGGCGTCTCAAAGGAACAGGCTGCATGTCACTTGGTGGCGCTACTCACGGATTTGCCACCGCGGTGGCTGTTCGATTGCGCCACAAATCGAAGAGGAGACATGCCGGAGAACAGTCCCGTATTGTTCCCGCCCCGCGCTGACGAGGTAAGGTGATAGCGCATTGATTTTCCGCTTTGGGTCAGAACCACCAGCCTGGACCTTTAGCCGACGACTTCCGGTCTGGCACCAGCTTCGGAAGTTCTCTCGCGGCGCGGAAAGTGGCGCGATGAGCCAAGGGCGACATTGTTCGCGGGCGGCTGGCGCCAGAACAAATGTGAGATAGTTCATATCGGGCGCGTCGCCGACGTGTTGCCATTCCGATGTTGCCGGCGAAACTTCATTTCTTTCGCCGCCGTGGCCGGTGCGTATCGCGCTGCGGTTCGGACTGCGCGGAGGCGTTGAATGGTCAATATCAAAGTCCCTCTTAATCCAGTGCAGAAACGCGGCTTGTGGCCGCCCAAAGGCGGGCGCGAATATCCGGTCTTAGATACGGACGACTGGTGGAAAATTGCGGCGCGCGAGCACATAGATGCGTGGGCGTTAATCGAGTTCAATTTCCAAACGCACGTTCCTGAGGAGGTGAATTGGTATTTGCGCGAGCTCGTGGGTTGCCGCCACAGCCGTGACGGGGGGCGCAATTACGCGTTTATCGGGGCTGACCCGAAGCTGCGCAAAATCTATCTTCCCGCTGTGCCGCCTCCGCCCCCACCTGCACCCATACCCTGGCCCGACAAACTCAAGAAGCTCCAGTACGAGGTGGAGCATTCGAACGATCCACAAAAGGAACGATTCCTCTGCATGCTCAAGGCGATGGAGAACCGCCGTGATGATCGCGTGATCTTTTGGTCCACCATAGCCCCGGGCCCCGAGTGGGTTGCTCCGCTTGGCGTTGAGGGAAGAGGGATTGGGAAAGCGTTGATCGATTCGCAGTGGCTCTATAAAAATATAAAGACTGTGCGGGATGTGGACCTTCTTCCGTATGGCAACGGGTTACCGAGAAGCGATACTTTCGTGATCAGCTTCCACAAATATCTGTTTGAAACGGCTGCGCCTTCCATCGGTATACTGCGCGCGGCGAACGCAGAAATTGTCAAGACGCATGTCATGTTGGATCGTTGGGCGAACCAAAGCATGGGTGGAAGTGCGTCGATGCCGACGTGTTATCGCGCAATCAAAGAATTTATTCGCTTACAGGAGCAAAGTGATTACCCGTCTGTGATCAACTGCATCGTGACAACTGGCACGTAACCAGGTCCCTGGGCGGATGACTGCACCAATCTCCACCGCTTCAACGATTGCGGAGTCATCTGCTTCGGCGGCGTTAAGTCTACCTACACGCACCTCGCATTCGCAATTCACCACGTCAACAAAGAGATCATCGGCTGGCTGGAACCGGCGGCAAACAGCATCTCTAATTTGGTTTGATCACCTCGTCGGTGGGGCCGCTGGAGATGCAACGACACGTCGAGGTCGAGCGCTTTTTGGCGATCTTGAAGTTGATCACCAGTCAAATTTGGTCGGTGCCTGAATCGGCGGGTACACTTCGCTGATGGGCGAGAAGCGGACATTCCCGTTTGGAGCCTGAGTGTGCTAGCCTGAGGCACCATGCCCACACCTGCCGAAGCAGTAAGAACCTACATCTTGGCCAAGGACGGCAACCGACCGTTCTTGATGAGGCAGGCGTTCTCTGAAGACATTGCACTCGAAATGGTGGTCAAGACCGACGCCATTTCGTTCCCCAACACGGCTTCCGGCTTGAACGCCGTGGAAGAAATTTTGGTGCGTCGTTTTGGTGTCGAATACGAGAACATCTACACGTTCTGCTTATCCCGGCCTTCCGAGACTGACCGAGCGCGCTTTCAGTGCCATTGGTTGGTGGGGATGTCCGCTAAGGCCGGCGGGCAGCCGCTGCGAGTTGGATGCGGACGTTACGACTGGCATTTCAATGAGCACGGAAAAGTGGTGAGGCTGGTGATCACCATTGAAGTCATGAAAGTCTTATCGGGCGCCGAACTCGATGGCGTGATGCGCTGGCTATCTTCGCTTCCCTATCCGTGGTGCAGTCCGTCTCAGGCTCTCCTGTCATTTCCTCCGCAGAACGACCTGCGCGAGGTTGAAGCCTACTTGAAGCAGGCTCAGTAATCTCGAACTATGATTGGCCAATAGGGTTGACGTCCCGAAGTTGAAGCTCGCCGTGTCGCCTTCGGATCGATCGCGTCACTATGGCCGCGTGCCGCTCCCTTCCGGTCTGCCCCTGTGAACGGAAATCGTCAGACTGCGCGGGCATGTCACCCGCGGGCCATAACCGGACCTGTTCACTCGATGACCTTGTCGGCACTGGCCGAGAGTGCAGGAGAGACGGAAAGGCCCAGCTGCCTGGCCGTCTTCAAGTTGATGGACAGATCGAATTTGGTCACTTGGTAGAATGGAATATCGCCAGCTTTTGCTCCGCGGAAAATTGCGTCGATGTTGTTGGCCGCGCGCTTATACAATTCGACTAGATCAAAGGAGTAGGCCATTAGGCCCCCGGCTTCGACGGATTCGGTGAACGCGAAAATCGCCGGAAGTCTCGCGTCGGTCAGCAACTTGGCGATCAAAGCGCTGTTTTGAAAAGTTTCAGGGGAGTCGACCACCATGACTGCATTCGCGCCTTCGCCGGAAAGGCTCTCTACCGCTGCCCGCCAGTCATTTTCTTGAGCACCAACATCCAGTAGCGACACCGCGATAGGTAGGCCAGCCTCCTGGGCCGCTGCGGGGATAGGCGAATCCTTGACGAGCCCGCTGTATTGGATGTGAAGAGCGAGCAAGCCAAGTTTTGATATTGAAGGAAAGATTTCGCGCAGCAGTGCAATCCGCTTTCCATGAATTGATGGACCGGCGTCGATGCTGGCTCCCGTAAAATTTCCGCCCGGGCGAGCCAGACTTTCGGCAATCCCCAGTCGAACGGGGTCGGCAGTTATCGTTACGATTGGAATACGCGATGTCAGTTTTTTGAAGATGAGTGCGCCAGGACCACCGAGGAGAATGACGTCCGGGTTGCTGCTAACGATTTCCGTCGCCAAGGCCTCGAGGCCGGACGTGTTTTGCTCTCGTCCATAACTTTCGACTTTGAGGTTTTGTCCCTCGATCTGTCCCAACCGTCGCAGCTCGGCGAAGAGGGCTCGAGGATACCTTTTCCCGCTAAGCTCGTGCCAGTCCGCGCTCGGCTCTGACGGGACGAAAATAGCAAGACGATTCTTCTTGGCGCTCTCCGCCGCCGCAGCCAGCCGCGGCAATGCTACCGCACCACAAACGGCACCGAGAAAAGCACGCCGCCTCATGTTCGCCCCCTAGCTGGAGTCTAGGTCAACGCATCTTAGCGTCTAAAAGGCGATACTGAAAATCAAAGGTGGCTCTGCGATGTCCGGGTTGGGTCAAAAGCGTCGGTTTGGCGCTCAGGGGCAAACTTCCGCTCTGCCGCCATCACCCGACATAGCTGCACCGCGTCAACGGAAGCGATGGGGCACGAGCGGAAGTGTCTAGCCGCTCCATATCGGCCGCCGTCGGTCATCCCTGAACGAACAGCTTACTTTTCTCTCGTCTCCGGCCTATTCTTGGTGTCCTTCTGCGATGAGCGCGTTTGGGAAGAAATGTGGTCTATCGGGCGGAGAAGACGGCCTTGCGCTATCTCTTCGAAGACTACGTATTGGACAAGGACCAGCGCGAGCTGCGCTGCGGAGCCGTGCTGATTGCGACTGCGCCACAAACGTTTGACTTGCTCCTTTACCTCATTCGCAACAGGGAGCGGGTTGTCAGCAAGGACGACCTCCTCGGTGCTGTTTGGAGTGGTCGCATCGTCTCGGATGCCGCGCTCACGACGCGCATGAATGCTGCTCGCGGCGCAATTGGCGACACGGGCGAGAGACAGCGTCTGATAAGGACGATGCCCCGCAAGGGTTTCCGCTTTGTTGGCACGGTGCAGGAGGCGCAAAGGCCCACAACCGTCCCCCTTGGCCATGTGGCGCAGAACGATGATACGGCGCAGAGGTCGCCTTCGCCACCTCGCCTTTCCATCGTTGTGTTGCCCTTCGCGAATCTCAGCAGCGCCCCAGAGCAGGACTACTTTGTCGATGGCGTGACCGGGAGCCTCACCACGGATTTATCACGTATCAGTGGCTCATTCGTCATCGGCCAACACACCGCGTTCACCTACAAAGGCAAATCGGTCGATGTCAGGCAGATAGGTCGCGAGTTGAATGTTCGCTACGCGCTCGAAGGCTCGGTGCAGCGTTGCGACGATCGTCTCCGGGTGAATGTTCAATTGATCGACGCGACGACGGGCAATCATCTGTGGGCCGACCGCTTCGACAAGCCCTTCGCCGATCTGCTCGATATGCAGGACGAAATCGTAGCCAGGATTGCGCGGACTTTAGACAACCAACTCATCGTGGCTGAGGCGCGTCGCGCGGCAAGAACATTGAATCCCGATGCCATGGATCTCTATTTCCAGGGCCGCCATTCTTGCAATAGGGGGGCGACACTCGAGAATTTGACAGAAGCTCGCAGTTCTTTTGAACGGGCTCTGGCGACTGATCCGCAAAATGTCGATGCCATGAGCTGGAGCGCGTTGGTCGAGACAGCGCTTGTCGCGGCATTCCTGACCGACAACGGGCCTTCGTATCTGGCAGCGGCAGAGACCATGGTGCTAAAGGCGCTCCGCCTCGCTCCGGACCATGCCTGGGCTCATTTCACCTTGGCCATGGTGCTGATCTATACGAACCGGACGGCGCAAGGCGTGGCTGAGTGCGAGCGAGCCCTGGCCCTGGATCGCAATCTGGCTGACGCTCACGAGATGATGGGCCAGGCCAAATTTTATATGGGTTGCGGTGCGGATACCGAGTTCCACGTCAACGAAGCACTGCGCCTTTCCCCTCGCGATATCTCCGCCTTCCGATGGATGAATACGGCGGGCTTTGCCAAGCTGCAGATCGCAGCAGATGCTGAAGCGGCCGCTTGGTGTGCCCGAGGAATCGGTCGTGTCCCCGGAGGTGGTGTAGCTCGGTAGAGCAAAGCCGCCCGGACGCGCGCCCCCAGTAGCGCCGTAGCGGGCGGGCGGCTTTGCGGTGGTCAC
>NZ_JADPIU010000120.1:0-34911 GCF_023073075.1 Bradyrhizobium sp. 61
GTACCCCCCCTCCCTGCCCCTCCCCGCAAGGGGGGAGGGAATGATGGAGCGGTGCCGCCTCACTTGGGTGGCCAAAATGGGCCTCAGCCCGCCAAACACAAAACGACCCGGAGGGGGGCATCCCGTCCGGGTCGCTGGAAGTCTTGGGAGGTTTAACGAAACCGTATGTGAGCTTTATAGGAGGGAAGTTTTTCCGCCTGATGTTGTGCTTTGTTTCAATTATTTCGTCGGCGGTAACACTTCCGTGTCCGGGGACAGGGCCGAAAGTTCGGTCCTATCCCATTGAAATCCTTGGTCTTAGGCGGCGAAACGGTCGACGCCGGCGCCCTTAAGCAAATCGGCCAGTTGCTTGCGCGCATAGAACATCCGGGTCTTCACCGTACTCTGCGGGATGCCGATGATCTGACCGACCTCCTCCACTGACTTCTCATGGTAGTAGACGAGGTTGATGATCTCGCGATGCGCGGGCGACAGCTTTTGCACGCAGGCGCGCAGGATGGCGCTGGTGTCGTTGCGGTCGAGCGAGGTCTCGGGCGTCTCGGCATCGTCAGGAATCTGGCGCACGTCGTCCTGGTCGATGTCCTCGAAGCGGCGCTGGCGCATCGCGGTCAGCGCCTTGAAGCGCGCGATCGAGAGCAGCCAGGTCGAGACCTGCGAGCGGCCCTGGAACTGGCCTGCCGTGCGCCACACGTCGAGGAACACTTGGCTGACCAGGTCTTCCGCTGTGGTCGCGTCACGCACGATGCGCAGGATGAAGCGATAAACCCGCACATTGTGCCGGCAATAGAGGATGTGCATGGACGTCCGGTTGCCGTCCGCAATGCTCTCCAGGAGCATGTCGTCCGAGGTCGCCTGAGCGGCAATGATGCTCTGGCTGGCTTGGGCGTTGATGGCGATGACGTTCGGCATTGACTTAGCTCCCCGTAGCGCCGCAACCGAGCGGCGTTTCCTTGGACCAAAGTGTTAATCAGCGAACGTTTCGGGACGTCTGCACGAAAAGCGAAAAATGGTTTCGTGCGCCGCCAAATTGTTTCGTCGGACAGACCGCGACGAAACATTCGGGGCGAAAAGCCGTGGAATTTCAATGTACGGAAAATACGGGGGTGAGGATTGGGGAGCGCCCGGAGCAGCCGGGAACGAAATTCCGGGCTTTGCGTTCGGTCGCGCCACCCATGCCGTCATTCCGGGGCGTGAAGCGAGCCCGGGACGCCAGCGGTAGGTGCCGCGCGACTTACGCCTTCTCGCCCGCGGGCGAGAACAGATAGCCGCCGCCGCGGATGGTGCGGATCACGGCTGGCTTGGTCGGGTCGGGCTCGATCTTGCGGCGGATGCGCATGATGCGCAGATCCACGGCGCGGTCGAAGGCTTCGGCGTCGCGCGCATTGGCCAGTTCGAGCAGGCGTTCGCGCGACAGCACGCGCTTCGGATTGGCCGCAAACACCTTGAGCAGCCCGAACTCGGACGCGGTGAGCGGATGCTCGTTGCCTTCGTCGTCGCGCAAGGCCTGCGCTTCGAGGTCGAGCCATTTGGTGCCGAAGCGCACCAGTTGATCCTTGTCCGATTTGGCGGGCGCGGTCTCGGCCGCCTTCACCGGCGTGCTTCGCCGCAACACCGAGCGGATGCGCGCCATCAGCTCGCGCAGCTCGCAGGGCTTTGCCACGTAATCGTCGGCGCCGAGCTCGAGACCGACGACGCGGTCGATCGGGCTCGCGGTCGCCGTCAGCATGATGACGGGCACGTTGATGCGGCTCTTGAGGTCGCGGATGATCGAGAGGCCGTCTTCCTCGGGCATGTTGAGGTCGAGCACGACGAGGTCGGGCATGCTGCCGTCGATCGCGGTGCGCAAGCTCTTGCCGCCGTCGCACAGCGTCACGGTGAAGCCGTGCATCTTGAGGTAATCGCCGACCATCTCCCTGGCCGGGGCCTCGTCGTCGACGATCATGATGTGCTGGCTTTGGGTCATATCACTCAGATCTCGGTACTCGAATCACGGCAACTCGGTCGCGGGCAGGGTGATGGTGAAGGTCGATCCCTTGCCGGGACCGTCGCTCTCGGCCGTCACCTCGCCGCCATGCATGTCGATAATACGCTTGACGATGGAAAGCCCAAGCCCCGTCGAGCTCTCGCCCGCGGTCGGTTTGGCCGACAGCCGCTGGAACCGGCCGAACAGGCGGCCGAGATCCTCCGGCGACAGGCCGGCGCCCTCGTCGCTGACGCGGACGACGGTATCGCTGGCCTCATGGGTGACGGCGACGATGATCTTGCCGCCGATCGGGGAGTATTTGATGGCGTTGCTGATCAGATTGTCGATCGCCTCGCGGATGCGGTCGGTGTCGCACATGGTGACGATGTTGGGTGGCGCCGTGACGCTGATCGCCTGCTGCTTGTTGACCGCGAGCGGGTGGTTGGCATCGGCGACCTCTTTCACCAGCGCCGCGACGTCGACCGGCTCGCGGCGGATGGTGATGTCGAAGGCATCGGCCATCGCGTCGGAGATCAGATGATCGACCATCGTGGTCAGGCGCTTCGTCGCATCGCGGATGTGATCGACCTGGGCGACCACGCCGTCGGAGGAGGCGCCGGTCGAGATCAGCTCCTTCAGCATCTCGGTGCGGCCGAGGATGACGCCGAGCGGGTTCTTGAGGTCGTGGGCGACGGTGCCGAGAATCTCGTTCTTGAAGCCGTTGGCGCGCTGCAGCCGCAGCCATTGCGCCGAGAGGCGGCGGTTGGCCTGCATCAGCGCGCGGGTGCGCTGGGCGACGCGGTCCTCGAGCTGCGTGTTGGCGTCCTGGAGCTGCTGGTAGAGGATGACGTTGTCGAAGGCGATCGAGAGCCGGCTGGAGAAGATCTCGACCAGCGAGCGGTCGGTCTCGGACAGCTCGCGTTCGGCCTGCAGCAGCACCACCACCTCGCGGCCGGAGCCGGTCCGCAGATAGATCACGCTGCGGTGGTCGGCGAATTCGTTCTTGCGGCCCTGGAACGCGGCTTCCACCATCGTCCGCAGATCGGGGTCGAGCGCCTTCGACGAGGTCGTGCCGATGAAGCGGCTGTAGCAGCCGCTGCCGGCGAGCACGGAGAGCTCGGGGTCCACGCCGCCATTGTCGCGCAGCACCAATATGCCGGCGCAATCGACATTGAGCAGCGAGGCGAGCTGGGTCAGCACGCCCTCGGCGAGCCGCTGCATCGACTTGAAGTCGTACAGCGTCGAGGCGGCGTCGATGATGATCTCGAGCCCGCGCCGCGTCTGCACCATGCGCTCGAGCTGCTGATAGGAGCGCAGCGCCGCGGTCAGCGAGGTGAACAGCTTGTCGGCGGTGAGCTCGGTCTTGGCCTTGTAGTCGTTGATGTCGTACTGGACGATCACGCGCCGCTCCGGCGCCTGGCCGGGCTGTCCCGTGCGCAGGATGATACGTACGGTCTCGTTCTTGAGCTCGTTGCGGATGAACTCGACCAGCTCGAGGCCGGCGACATCGGTCTCCATGATGACGTCGAGCAGCACGGCGGCGATGTCGCCATGCGCGGCCATCAGCTTGCGACCTTCCGCCGCGGAATGGGCGGAGAGGATCTCCAGTCCCTGGCCGTTGAGGCTGTAGTCGGACAGCGCGAAGCGGGTGCCGTCATGCACGGCCGGATCGTCGTCGATGACGGCGATCTTCCACTTCCGTGCGTTCTGGTCCTCCGGTGCGGTACCGGTATCGTCGATCAGGTGGAGGACATCGTCCTGTTCGGCCATTGAGAAGTCCCGTCAGTCTCTGTGCTTTGCGCGCCGCCCTTGGCGACCCGGGGCATGATAATGCGAAAAGTAGTGCCTTGTCCCAGCTTGGATTCCAGCATCATGCGCCCGCCGAGCTGCTGGGTGACAAGGTTATAGACGATATGCAAGCCGAGTCCCGTACCACCTTCATTGCGCCGGGTGGTAAAGAATGGGTCAAAGGCCTGGCGCTGCACGTCAGGGGTCATGCCGGCCCCGTCATCGGCGAAGATGATCTCGATGTCGTCGGTCCCGCGCGGCCGCGCCGAGATCGTGATCGTGCCGGCGCGGCCGTCGGCAAAGGCGTGGTTGGCGGCGTTGAGGAAGAGGTTGGTCAGGATCTGGCCGTAGGAGCCTGGATAGCCGTCGAGCAGGAGCCCCTCGGGCACGTCGGCCTGGAGTGTGATCGGCGAGCGCTTCAGGACCGGACGCAGGCTGGCGATGATCTGGTCGGTGGCTTCGCTGAGTGAGAACTGCCGCCGCTCGGCATGCGAGCGGTCGACCGCGACCTGCTTGAACGACTGGATCAGCTCGCCGGCGCGGGTGAGGTTGGCGACGAGCTGCTGCGAGGCGTCGCGCGAGGACTGCACGAACTCCTCCAGCTGCGAGCGGCGCAGGCCGCCGTCGCCCTTGAGCTGGGCCTCGAAGATCTCGGTGCGCCGGGCAAAACTCGAAGCAACGGTCAGGCTGATGCCGATCGGGTTGTTGACCTCGTGCGCGACGCCGGCGACGAGGCCGCCGAGCGCCGCCAGCCGTTCGGCGTCGATCAAATTCTGCTGCGCGGTGTTGAGCTCGAGCAGCGCGCTCTCGGCCTTCTCCTTCGACGCGCGCAGCTCGTCCTCGGTCTCGCGCTTCGCGATCGCGTTCTCGCGGAACACCTCGACGGCGCGCGCCATGGCGCCGACCTCGTCGCGTGCCTTGGTGCCCTGCACCTCGCGGTCGAGGTCGCCGAGCGTGATCGCGCGCATCGCGGTCATGATCTGCTGCAGCGGCAGGCGGATCGACAGCGCGATCAGCACGCCGGCGGTGAGGATGATGCCGAGGAAGATCACCGCGATCGACAGCACCCGCCGCGAGATATCGGCAAGGGTACGATCAAACGTCTCCTGCGCCTTCTGCTCGCGCTGGCGCATCTTGGTCGAGAGGTCGTCGATGGCGCCGATCGCCTCGGCCTGGCTGGCGTCGATGGTGTTGCGCAGCAATTCGGTGCGGCTCGTCAGCTGCTCGGAGAGTTTTGCAAAACCCTCGCGCAGCGCCATGGTGCGGGTCCCGAGCCGTTGCAGCGCCATGCGCTGCAGGTCGTTGTCGGCGAGATCGATCATGACCGGAATGGTCTTCTCGATCGTCTCGGTGTTGCGGCGCGCATCATCAGCGGCACCCGGCGAGAGCGACAGATAGTAGGAGTTGGCGGCCACCAGCATCGCGGTGAAGGCCTCGCGCGACTTGCCGAGCGAGGGCCAGATCAGGGCGTCGCGATGGCCAGTGGCGCCCTCGATGATGGAATAGAGCCCGGCCATATCCCTGGCCGGGCCCTGCACCTGCTCCTCATAGGTCTTGGCGATGGTCGCCTGCACGCTGCGCAGCTCGCCGAAGCCGTTGAGGAAGCGGTCGGTGGTGCGCTCCAGCTCCTCGACCGAGCCTGACAGCATCGGGTCCTTGGCGGCACGGTCGGTCAGCGTGCCCAGCACCGCCTCGCGCAGCAGGAGGATCTCGGCGAACAGGTCCGGGCTCGGCTGGTTGATGTAGCGGTGGATCAGATTGTGCAGGCGCCCGGTCTCGCTTTCGAGCAGCGCCAGGATGCGGTCGGACTCGCGCACCTGCCGGACGTCGCCCCAGGCCGAGCCCAGCACCTGCGTGCCGTTCCAGATCAGCCCCACCAGCACCACGACCACGGCCGAGTTCAGCGCCGCGATCGACAGGATGCGCCAGCGGATCGGCACCGCGCGGAGCATCCCGACCAGGCGTGCGCGCAGCCGCCCGAGCGGGCCGGGCGGCCTGTCTGCGTGCTCGCTGTGTCCAAGTGCAGCCAAGCGGCTCACTCCACCTTGCGAATGCGTTCGATCAGCGTGGCCGCAGCGGGATCGCGCCCCGCCTTGGCATAGATCGCAGCCATCGCCTCCTCGAACGGCTTGCGGTCGATATCCCTAGCGACGGTGATGCCGGCGGCTTCAGCCTTGTGCTGCGACTGCTCCTCGAGGTCGCGCCACTTCTCGCGCATGAACCGGCTGGAGCGAGCCGCTGCTTCGCGGAATAGCTGCTGATCGTCGGCCGAAAGGCTCTTCCAGGCCTTCAGCGAGATCACCAGCACTTCCGGGCTCATCGTGTGCTCGGTGAGCGCGAGGTGGCCGGCATGTTTGTAATGGTCTGTCGTCACGAAAGATGGCCAGTTGTTTTCGGCGCCGTCGATCAGATGGTTGGCAAGCCCGGTGAGCACCTGCCCGTAGGGCATTTCGACCGGCTCGGCGCCGAGCGAGCGAATCATCTCGCTCATCAACTCCGACTGCTGCACCCGGATCCGCAATCCCTTGAGGTCGGCGACACTTCGTATCGGACGGACGCCGTTGTAGATCGACCGCGCGCCGGAATCGTAGAAGGCGAGCCCGACGAAGCCGTAGGGCTCAAAACTGCCGAGGATCTCGCTGCCGATCGGCCCGTCCAGCACCTTCTGCATGTGCTCGATGGACCGGAACAGGAACGGCATGGCGAGCACGTTCATCGCCGGGACGAAGTTGCCGATCAGCGCCACATTGGTCCGGTTAAGGTCGATCGCGCCGACCCTGGTCTGCTCGATGGTCTCCTTCTCTTCGCCGAGCTGACGGGAATGGAACACCTTGATCTCGTGCCGGCCGCCGGTGCGCTCGGCAATCAGCGCGCCCATGTAGCGCAGCGCCTGGACGGTCGGGTAATCCTCGGCCTGGGTGTCGGCGGCGCGGAATTCGCGCGCAGCTGCGCTCGTCGCGCAGACCGCGAGCAGAAGCGCGACGAAGATCAACCCGGTCCGCGAGAGTTCGGCACGGTTCAGCACTGGCACACTCAACCCCTCAGTGGTGGAGTCTATGGCGAAGCAAAAAGGTTCAATGCAATCTAGCAGATGGTTGAGGGAAGGCCATCCCGCCGCACCCGGCGGAGCGATTGTGCGGCGCGGCCGCCGTTCATTCCCGGTTGAAACAGGAAATGCCGCGCCTTAAGCAGGTATGGTCGCCTTTGCCGCGCGACACGGGAAGAGCCATCGTGATTTCAGCATCGAGTCTTTTGCGGATCCTCGCCGCTTTCATCGTCCTCGCAATGCCTGTTCAGGCGCGCGCCGCAACCGACATCGCGCTGTGGCACGCCATGTCCGGCGAACTCGGCCGGCAGCTCGAGAAGCTCGCCGCCGATTTCAACGCCTCGCAATCCGATTACCGCATCGTGCCTGCTTACAAGGGCAACTACACCGAGACCGTGACGGCGGCGATCTTCGCCTTCCGCTCGCGCAGCCAGCCGGCGATCGTCCAGGTCAACGAGGTCGCGACCGCCACCATGACCGCGGCCAAGGGCGCGATCTATCCCGTGTTCACCATGATGCGGGACATGAACGAGCCGTTCTCGCTGGGCGACTACCTTCCCGCAGTCTCCGGCTATTACACCGACGCGGCCGGCAATCTGTTGTCCTTCCCGTTCAATTCCTCGACGCCGATCCTTTATTACAACAAGACCATGTTCCGCGACGCGGGCCTCGATCCGGAGGCGCCGCCGAAGACATGGCCCGAGCTTGGGCTTGCCGCAAAGCGCCTGCGCGAGCGCGGCGCTGTGTGCGGCTTCACCACCTCCTGGCCGTCCTGGATCCACATCGAGAATTTCTCCGCCTTCCACAATCTGCCGCTCGCGACGCGGACCAATGGCTTTGCGGGGCTGGATGCCGAGCTGACCATCAACAACCCGGTCGTCGTGCAACACATCGCCCAGCTCGCCGAGTGGCAGAAGGACAAGGTGTTCGACTACGGCGGCCGCGGGCAGTCGGCCGAGCCGCGCTTCCAGAAGGGCGAATGCGGCATCTTCATCGGCTCCTCGGCGACGCGGGCCGACATCAAGGCGAATTCGAAGTTCGACATCGGCTACGGCATGATGCCGTATTGGCCCGATGTGAAGAACGCGCCGCAGAACTCGATCATCGGCGGCGCCACGCTGTGGGTGCTGCGCGACCGCCCGCGCGCGGAATACAAGGGCGTGGCGCGGTTCTTCGCCTATCTGTCGCAGCCCGGCGTGCAGGCGGCCTGGCACCAGAACACCGGCTATCTGCCGATCACCCGCGCCGCCTTCGAGCTGACGCGCGCGCAGGGTTTTTACGAGCGCAATCCGGGCTCCGCGATCTCGTTCGAGGAGATCACGCTGCATCAGCCGACGGAGAACTCGAAGGGCATCCGGCTCGGCTCCTTCGTGCTGATCCGCGGCGCAATCGAGGACGAGCTGGAGCAGGCCTTTACCGGCCAGAAGGGCGCGCAGGCCGCGCTCGATGCCGCGGTCGAGCGCGGCAACAAGCTGCTGCGCCAGTTCGAGCGCGCCAGCCCGGACCGGTAGCGTATGCGTGAGTGCGCGCCTCGTCCTTCGAGACGACCGCTTCGCGGTCTCCTCAGGATGAGGCTAAGTCGGCATCGGTGCCTGCCAAAATCGCTGCCACGCACTCCGCCCTCATCCTGAGGAGCCCGCCAAAGCGGGCGTCTCGAAGGATGGGCCGCGGGGGAACTGCTTTTGAAATGCATAAGGTCGCGATGTCGATGAAACTACCTCACTTCACCGACGCGGAAAGCTTTCGTGCCTTTCGCTCTGATCCACTGCTGTGGCTGCCGATCGCGCTCGACATCGCCCGCAGCCACGGTCTCGATACCAGTTCGCCGCACGTGTTTGCGACCGGCACCAATCTCGTCGTCGGCCTCAGTGAGAAGCTGATCCTGAAAATCTTCCCGCCGCTCTTGCGCGCGCAATTCGTCTCCGAACGCGGGTCGCTGGCGCAGCTTGCCGGCCGCCTTCATCTGCCGATCCCGGAGATCGTCGCGGAGGGTGAGCGCGATGGCTGGCCCTATCTCGTCATCACGCGTCTTGCCGGCACGCTCGGCTCGGAGGTGTGGCCGCAATTGGCCGAAGCGCAGAAGGAGCGCCTGCTGCGGCAGATCGGCGAGACCATCGCCGCCGTGCAGCGCGCGCCGCTTGGATCGCTGGCGGAGATCGAGCCGCGCTGGGCCGCGTTCATGCGCGCCCAGATGCAAGGCTGTAGGGCGCGGCACATGCGCCTCGGCCTTGCACCGAAATTCCTCGTAGGCCTCGACGATCTCCTGCGCGACGCGGCCGAGCTGATTCCGATGGAAGCGCCGCCGGTGATCCTGGTCGGCGAATATATCCCCCAGAACTTCTTGCTCGCCTGCCACGACGATCAATGGTCGCTCGCGGGCCTGTTCGACTTCGGCGACGTGCTGACGGGATGGCGCGACTACGATCTGCTCGGCCCCGGCGCCTTCATGGCGGCGGGCCGGCCGGGGAGGGTGCGCAGTCTGCTCGAGGGCTTTGGCTATGCAAAGCCGGACTATGCGCTCAAGCGCCGGCTGATGGCGTTGATGCTGCTGCACCGCGCCAGTGACCTCAATAGCCACGTCTGTATCGAGGGCTGGCAGGACAGGGCGAACGATCTCGTCGAGTTGCAGGATCTGATCTGGGCGGGCTGAACCCGCCTGGCCATCTGCGAAGTGGGCGCCGCGACGCCTGCTCAATCCGGCAGCGCTCAATTTATCAGCTTAATTTTAGAGCAGAATCGAATCTTTGTATGCAATCGAGCGGCTTGCCCAGAACGCGGATAATCACCGGAATATCAAAAATATTATTTATAATCAGTATCTTATAATGAAATTAGGGTCCCATTAAGCGCTGGCACGAACCTTGCGAATCCCTGTTCCAACCAGAAACTTTTGCGTTGGAGCATTTTCCATGAAGCGCCGCGATTTTCTCAAGTCCGTGTCCGGATTGGCCGCAGGCGCGGCGCTTCCGGCGATCCCACAGGTCGTCTCCACCGCCTACGCCGATGCGCGCTCGGAGACGTTGCTGATCGTCTCGGAAGGTGGCCCGAACAATCTCGACATCCACGGCGTCGGCACCAACGTGCCCGGCTACGAAGTGTCCTGGAATTGCTACGACCGCCTGATCAGCCACGAGATGAAGACCGGCCCCGGCGGCGTGCCCTATTACGACCGCGACAAGTTCAAGGGCGAGCTCGCCGAGGAGATGAAGATCGACGACATGTCGGTCACCTTCAAGCTGCGCAAGAACGCCAAATTCCACGACGGCACGCCCGTCACCGCCAAGGACGTGAAGTGGTCGCTCGACCGCGCCGTCAGCGTCGGCGGCTTCCCGACCTTCCAGATGAGCGCGGGCTCGCTGACCAAGCCGGAGCAGTTCGTCGTGATCGACGACACCACCGTGCGCGTGGACTTCCTGAAGAAGGACAAGCTCACGATCCCCGATCTCGCGGTCATCGTGCCCTGCATCGTCAACTCCGAGCTGGTGAAGAAGAACGCCAGCGAGAAGGACCCCTGGGGTCTGGAATTCACCAAGCAGCAGACCGCGGGCTCCGGCGCCTACAAGGTGACGAAGTGGACCGCCGGCACCGAAGTCATCATGGAGCGCAACGAGGATTGGGTCTGCGGTCCCCTGCCGAAGATCAAGCGCGTGATCTGGCGCATGGTGCCGCAGGCCGGCAACCGCCGCGCGCTGCTGGAGCGCGGCGACGCCGACATCTCCTACGAGCTGCCCAACAAGGACTTTCAGGAGATGAAGGCGAACGGCAAGCTCAACGTCGTGTCGCTGCCGTTCTCCAACGGCATCCAGTATATCGGCATGAACGTCACCAAGCCGCCCTTCGACAATCCCAAGGTGCGTCAGGCGGTCGCCTATGCGCTGCCCTATCAGAAGATCATGGACGCGGTGATGTTTGGCCTCGCCAACCCGATGTTCGGCGCGCCGAAGGACAAGCCGACCGAAGTCGCCTGGCCGCAGCCGCACAAATACAACACCGACATCGAGAAGGCGAAAGCGCTGATGGCGGAGGCAGGCCTCGCCAACGGCTTCGAGACCACGATCTCGTTCGATCTCAACTTCGCGGGCGTCAACGAGCCGCTCTGCGTGCTGGTGCAGGAATCTCTCGCGCAGATCGGCATCAAGACCACCATCAACAAGGTGCCCGGCGCCAACTGGCGCACCGAGCTGAACAAGAAGGAGATGCCGCTCTTCACCAACGTGTTCTCGGGCTGGCTCGATTACCCCGAATACTTCTTCTACTGGTGCTATCACGGCAACAATTCCGTCTTCAACACCATGAGCTACAAGTCGGCGGAGATGGACAAGCTGATCGACGGCGCGCGCACCGCCGCCGCCACTGGCGACACTGCGACCTACGACACCGACGTGAAGGGTTTTGTCGATCTCGCTTTCACCGACATCCCGCGCATCCCGCTGTACCAGCCCTTCGTCAACGTCGCGATGCAGAAGAACATCAGCGGCTACCAATACTGGTTCCACCGGAGGCTGGATTACCGCACGCTGGTGAAGGGGTGAGCCGTCATGCTGATCGTCGGCGACGCATCGGCATGTGTTTGTCTCTCTGATCGCGATGCGGTTTCGTCATCGTGTGAGATGGCCACCAATCTCTCGCTCCCTCCCCCCTTGCGGGGGAGGGTCGGGGAGAGGGGTAGCCACGAACTCCGACCTCTCCCGGGGCCACCCCTCTCCCTAGCCCTCCCCCGCAAGGGGGGAGGGAACGCCGCGGAGCGCGGGGCAACGCTCTTGTCCGCTAGCGAGATTCGTCCGTCATCCAGGAGCGTCTTTCCATGCTGACCATGATCGGCAAGCGCCTGATGTTCGCGATTCCCTCGCTGATCGGGGTCGTCATCGTCACCTTCCTGCTGACGCGCGCGTTGCCGGGCGACCCCGCCGCCTACTTCGCCGGCCCCGCCGCGACCAAGGAAGCCGTCGAGCAGATCCGCAAGAAGCTCGGCCTCGACAGGCCGCTGATCGAGCAGTTCTTCCGCTACACCAACGATCTCGCACACGGCGATTTCGGCAACTCGCTCACCACGGGACAGCCGGTCGCGGCCGAAATCCGCAACCGCCTGCCGGCTTCCGCCGAGCTGACGCTGCTCGGCCTCATCGTCTCTGTCGTGATCGCCATTCCGCTCGGCGTGCTCGCGGCGACACGACCAGGATCATGGGTCGACCACTTATGCCGGGTGACAACGACGGCCGGCGTGTCGTTGCCGGTGTTCTTCACCGGCCTGGTGCTGGTCTACGTCTTCTATTTCCGGCTTGGCTGGTCGCCCGCGCCGCTCGGCCGCCTCGATGTGTTCTACAGCGCGCCGCCGACGGTGACCGGCTTCTACCTGATCGACACCCTGATCGCGCGCGACTTCGAGGCGTTCCGTTCGGCGCTGAGCCAGCTCATTTTGCCGGCGACGACGCTCGCGATCTTCTCGCTGGCGCCGATCGCGCGCATGACGCGCGCCTCGATGCTGGCGGTGTTGTCGTCGGAGTTCGTGCGTACGGCCCGCGCCAGCGGCCTGTCGCCGTCGACCGTCATCATCACCTACGCGTTTCGCAATGCGATGCTGCCCGTGATCACCACGCTCAGCATGGTGTTCTCGTTCCTGTTAGGGGCCAACGTGCTGGTGGAAAAAGTGTTCGCCTGGCCCGGCATCGGCTCCTACGCGGTGGAAGCGCTGATCTCGTCCGACTTCGCGCCGGTGCAGGGCTTTGTGCTGACCATGGCGGTCATGTACGTGCTTTTGAATCTCGTGATCGACATTCTCTATGGCGTGATCGATCCGCGTGTCAGGTTGGAGGGCTAAATCATGAGCTCCGTTGCGCCTGCTGTTGAACCTGTTGGTCCCGCCCGCACGTCGGGGCTCGTCGCGATCCTCGAACAGACCCGCTATGTTCTCGGCGAGAACAAGGTCACGGGTTTCGCCTTCGCGCTGCTGATCGTGATCCTCATTGCGGCGATCTTCGGCCCCTATGTGGTGCCGTATGATCCGCTCGCTTCCGATACCGCCGCGGCGCTGAAGCCGCCGTCGATGGCGCACTGGTTCGGCACCGACCAGCTCGGCCGCGACATTTTTAGCCGCGTCATCGTGGCGACGCGGCTCGATACGTTCATCGCCGTCGCCTCCGTCGTGCTGGTCTTCCTGATGGGCGGGCTTGCCGGCATCGCGGCCGGCTATTTCGGTGGCTGGACCGACCGCATCGTCGGCCGCATCGCCGATACCATCATGGCGTTCCCGCTGTTCGTGCTGGCGATGGGCATCGTCGCCGCCCTCGGTAACACCGTGCAGAACATCATCCTGGCCACCGCGATCGTGAACTTCCCGCTCTACGCCCGCGTCGCGCGCGCCGAAGCCAATGTCCGCCGCAATGCCGGCTTCGTGCAGGCCGCGCGTCTGTCGGGCAACGGCGAATTCCGCATCCTGCTGGTGCACATTTTGCCGAACATCATGCCGATCATGATCGTGCAGATGTCGCTGACCATGGGCTACGCCATCCTCAATGCCGCGGGCCTCTCCTTCATCGGCCTCGGCGTCCGCCCGCCGACCGCCGAATGGGGCATCATGGTCGCGGAAGGCGCGGGCTTCATGGTGTCGGGTGAGTGGTGGATCGCGCTATTCCCCGGCCTCGCTCTGATGATCGCCGTGTTCTGCTTCAACCTCCTCGGCGACGGCCTCCGCGACATCGTCGACCCGCAGCGGAGGACGTGATGGCAAATTTCCGTCAAAAATTCTCCAATGATTACAATGTCATTCTACTGTGCATGGGGTTGTTTTCGCACTTTTTGAGTGACGGGAGGCCTTCATGACCGCCCAGCCCCTGCTCAACGTCCAGGACCTCACGGTCGAATTCACCACCCGCCGCGGCATCGTCAAAGCCGTGCAGCACGTCAACATCTCCGTCGCCAAGGGCGAGACGCTCGCCATCGTCGGCGAGTCCGGCTCGGGCAAGTCGGTGACGTCCTATGCGGTGATGCGCATCCTCGATCGCGCCGGACGGATCGCCGAAGGCTCGGTGATGTTTTCGGGTATCGACGTGAAGGCCGCGACCGAAGGCCAGATGCGCGATCTGCGCGGCCGCGAAGTCTCGATGATCTTTCAGAACCCGCGCGCGGCGCTGAACCCGATCCGGAAAGTCGGCGATCAGATCGAGGACGTCTTGCGCACCCATGTGCAGCAAGCCATCGTTTCCGACCACGGAGAAAAGGCGATCGAAGCGCTGGAGCAGGTCAAGATCGCCCGCCCGCGCGAGCGCTACCACGCCTATCCGTTCGAGCTCTCAGGCGGCATGTGCCAGCGCGTCGTCATCGCGCTCGCGCTCGCCTGCAATCCGCAGCTCCTGATCGCGGACGAGCCGACCACCGGCCTCGACGTTACCACCCAGAAGGCGGTGATGGACCTGATCGTCGAGCTGACCAAGCGCAAGGCGATGTCCACCATCCTGATTACCCACGACCTCGGCCTTGCGGCTGCCTATTGCGACCGCGTCGTTGTGATGGAAAAGGGCCGCGTCGTCGAGACCGCGAAAGCCGCCGATATCTTCGCCAACCCGCAGCACCCCTACACCAAGAAGCTGATGCGCGCGACGCCGCGGCTCGGTGTGAGCCTGCGGGATCTGTTGCCGGAGGAAGAGGGTGCTGCGCTCGCCGCCGCGAGCTCCTCGTCCGTGGCTTCGACCGTAGCAGCAGGCATGGAGAGCCAGACGCCCCTCCTCCTCATCGAAAAGCTCGTCAAGGAATACCCTCGCCAGGGCGCCACCGCCACGCTCGGAAAACTGTTCGGCCGCAAGCCGCCGGTGGAGCCGGACGTCTTCCGCGCCGTCGACGGCATCAGCCTCTCCATCGGCCATGGCGAGAGCGTCGGCCTGGTCGGTGAGTCCGGCTGCGGCAAATCGACCACGTCGATGATGGTGATGCGGCTGCTCGACCAGACCTCGGGCCTGATCCAGTTCGACGGCGAGGACATCGGCGCCATCGCGCCTGCCTCCTTCGCCCGGCTGCCGCAGCGCAGCCGCATCCAGATGGTGTTCCAGGACCCGACCGACAGCCTCAACCCGCGTTTCACCGCCGCCCGCGCCATCGCCGACCCCATCATGCAGCTCGGCGATATCAGGGGCCGCGATGCGCTGCGAACGCGCTGCGAGGAACTCGCCACCATGGTCGGCCTGCCGCACAATCTGTTGGATCGGTTTCCGCACCAGCTCTCCGGCGGCCAGAAGGCCCGCGTCGGCATCGCGCGCGCCATCGCGCTGCATCCAAAACTCGTCATCCTGGACGAGCCGACCGCGGCGCTGGACGTCTCGGTCCAGGCCGTGGTCCTCAATCTGCTTCAGGACCTGAAAGCGCGGCTAGGTATGAGTTATCTGTTCGTCTCGCATGATTTGAACGTAGTGCGCTTGTTGTGCGATCGTGTCATTGTCATGCGGACAGGTCGAATCGTCGAAGAGGGCTCTTCCGAAAAAGTCCTCAGCGATCCGCAGGACGACTACACCAAGGAGCTGCTGACGGCGATCCCGCATCCGCCGTTGCAGGTCCACTAAGAGTGCACTGAGAGATTGTTTGGGAGCGTGATGGCCGAGCCGCTGGACGATTATATCGACGCCGTATCGAAAGCGCTGGCGCTGCCGGTCGAGGAGGCCTGGAGGCCGGCGGTGCGCGCCAATCTCGAAGTCTCGCTCCGGCTTGGCCGACTGGTCGACGAATTCGCGCTGCCGGACGAGACCGAGCCCGCGCCGATCTTCACGGTCTGACCCCGCCATGACCACCAAGCCAGAGATGACGGCTGCGGACATCGCCAAGGCTGTGGCCGGCGGCAAGATGTCGGCACTCGATGCCACCGAAGCAGCGCTTGCGCGCATCAAGCAGCACGATGGCGTCCTCAATTCCTTCACCGACGTCACCGCCGATCGCGCCCGTGCGAAAGCGCGTGCGATCGACGCCGACATTGCTGCCGGCAAGGAGGTTGGCCCACTCGCCGGCGTTCCCTTCGCGGTGAAGAACCTGTTTGACGTCGCGGGGCTTCCGACACGCGCCGGCTCGAAGATCAACCGCGACCTCGCGCCGGCCAAGCGCGACGCCACGCTGATCGAGCGGATGGAAGCCGCAGGTGCCGTGCTCGTCGGCGCGCTCAACATGGGCGAATACGCCTACGACTTCACCGGCGAGAACGTCCATGACGGTCCCTCGCGCAATCCGCATGACACGACCCGGATGACCGGCGGCTCGTCCGGTGGCTCGGGGAGCGCCGTCGGCGGCGCGCTGGTGCCGATCGCACTCGGCTCGGACACCAATGGTTCGATCCGCGTGCCGTCCTCCTTCTGCGGCATCTTTGGTTTGAAGCCGACCTATGGCCGGCTGTCGCGGGCGCGCTCGTTCCCGTTCGTCGCGAGCCTCGATCATCTCGGCCCGTTCGCGCGCTCGGCGACCGATCTCGCGCTCGCCTATGACGCGATGCAGGGACCGGATGCGGACGATGCCGCCTGCACCACACGTGGCTTGGAGCCGACGCTGCCGCTACTCGCCAATCCGGTGTCGGACCTGCGCATTGCGATTGCCGGCGGGCACTTTCAGAAGAACGTGTTTCCCGAGGCCGTCGAAGCCGTCAGCCGCATCGCCAAGGCGCTCGGCGCGACGAAAATCGTTGACGTCCCCGAAGCCTCGCGCGCCCGCGCGGCGGCCTATGTCATCACCACCACCGAAGGCGCCTCGCTGCATCTCGATCGCCTGCGCAAGCGCCCGAACGATTTCGATCCCGCCGTGCGCGACCGGCTGATCGCCGGCGCGATGGTGCCGGCGCCGCTGGTCGACCGCGCGCAAAAATTCCGCCGCTGGTATCGCGCGCAGCTCGCCGAGATCTTCAAATCCGTCGACGTGCTGATTGCACCGGCCACGCCCTGCACCGCGCCGAAGCTTGGCCAGGTGAATTTCACGCTCGACGGCGTCGAGTTGCCGGTTCGCGCCAATATCGGCATCCACACCCAGCCGATCTCGTTCATCGGGTTGCCGGTGGTCGCCGTGCCGGTGCCGCTCGAGCCGCTGCCGATCGGCGTGCAGATCATCGCCGCGCCCTGGCGCGAGGACATCGCGTTGCGCGTCGCGCACGCATTGGAGAAGATGGGCGTGGTATCCGCGCCGTCGCCAAGGGGACTTTGAGAGGGATTTAAAATGGAGATCGATCTCCCCGAGGTGATCGCGGAAGTCAAAGCCGCGTTCGATCGCTATGAGCAGGCGCTCGTCACCAACGACGTCGCCGTGCTCGGCGAACTGTTCCGCAACGATCCCCGCACGCTGCGCTATGGCATCGGCGAGAACCTCTACGGCTATGAGGCGATCTCCGGCTTCCGCGCCGGGCGCTCGCCGGTCGGCCTCAACCGCCGCACCGCGAAGACCGTGATCACCAGCTATGGCCGCGACACGGCCGTGGCCTCCACCCTGTTCTATCGCGACACGGCTCCCGGCAAGGTCGGCCGGCAGATGCAGACCTGGATTCGCTTCCCGGAGGGCTGGCGCGTCGTCGCCGCCCATGTCAGCATCATCGACGAGTCGAAAGAGACCTGACCGTATGACGCTTGACGATCTTCCGCCCGGAACATTGCCGGCCGAGCCGGTGGTGCCGCGCGTCGACCGGGCGCAGCCCAGCGTGCACAAGATCACGCGCGCCGAGGAGCTGCGGCTTCAACTCGCCGACGAGATCGTACGCGGAACCCTGGCCCCGGGCGCGCCGCTTGATGAAACCGACATCGCGCGGCGCTTCAGCGTCTCGCGCACGCCGGTTCGCGAGGCGTTGCGCCAGCTGGTGGCGAGCGGCCTCGTCGAATCGCGCGCCCATCGTGGCGCGGTGGTGGCGCAGCCCTCGGTCGAGCGTCTCAAGAGCATGTTCGAGGCAATGGCGGAGCTCGAGGCGCTGTGCGCGGGCCTTGCGGCCGAGCGCATGTCGGCTGCCGAGCGTCACGGTCTCGAAGCCATCCATGAAGAGCTGCGCGTGCTCAGCTACGCCGGCAATCCCGATCGTTTCCACGAGGTCAACGAGCGCTTCCACAACGCGATCTATGCGGGATCGCAGAACGGCTACATCGCCGAGATTACGCTGGCGACCCGCGTCCGCGTGCAACCGTTCCGCCGCGCCCAGTTCCGCAACCTCGGCCGATTGGCAAAGTCGCAGGCCGAGCACGACCGCGTCGTCGTCGCCATCATGCGCGGCGACAAGCAGGGCGCCGCCGCCGCCATGCGCGCGCATATCGAGCTGGTGCGCGGAGAGTATGAGATTTACGCGGTGTCGGTGTAGAGCGGCAAACGCGGTACCGTAGGGTGGGCAAAGGCGCAAAGCGCCGTGCCCACCATCTATCCTAACTCATGCTGTTGGTGGGCACGCTTCGCTTTGCCCACCCTACGAGATCTACGCCGTCGCGGCCTTCGCCATGAACTTCCGCCAGCCGCCATACGCCGTGATGTCTCGCGCCTCGCCCAGCACCTCCGGCTCAACGAGAAACCCTTTCACGCTGCGGCCATCCGCTAGCCTGATTGTGCCGATCGCCATCGGCGCGGGAATCGCGTTTACGAACTTGCCGAAAGCCGACGACGACAGCGACCAGATCTCCAGCTCGATCGACGCGCCCGTGCCTGCCTCGACGCGCAGCATGCCCGGCTTCGGGGGCGTGGTCTTGAGTGCGTAGAGCTTGTAGTCGGGCGCGGTCTTGGTCGCTTCGACCAGTTTACCGTTCAGTGCCCGCAATTCGCCGTTCAGCGCCATGCCGGAGAGATGCGCGCCGACAACGGCGATCGGAATCTCGTCGCTGTCGTTTACTGCGAGCGGCGCCAGCGGTGCCTGCGCAACGCCCTTCGCGCCAACGGTTAGTTTCGTATCCGCATGGAATGCACGGCCGATGCTCGCAATCAGCGCATCGCGCCCCGCAGGCGCGAGCAGCGTGATGCCGAACGGAATGCCGTCGGTGCGCATCGACGCCGGTACCGCGAGGCCACAGAGATCGAGCAGGTTGACAAAATTGGTGTAGGTGCCGAGCCGGCTGTTGAGCTCGATCGGATTGGCCAGCACCTGCGCCGTCGTATACGCAGTCGGCGCCGTCGGCAGCACCAGCGCGTCGATATTGGCGAAGGTGCGCTCGGCGATCTTGCGCAGGCCCTGCAAACGGTAGAGCGCAGAGAAGGTTTCCGCAGCGGTCAGCCGCGCGCCGGCGGCGGTGATCTCGCGCGTCACCGGATGAATCGAATCAGGCGCGGACGCCAGCAGATCCTTGATCACGAGATAGCGTTCGGCGACCCACGGCCCCTCATAGAGCAGCCGCGCCGTCTCGTAGAACGGCTCAAGGTCGAACTCGACCAGCTCAGCGCCGAGCGCGGTCCAGCGCTTCAGCGCATCGCCGTAAGCGGCTTCTGCCTTCCTGTCGCCGAAGAAGATCAGTTGTCCGTTGCGCGGTACGCCGAGGCGCAAATTCGCGGGGAACGGCGTGATCGCGCCGAGCGGCCGGTCGCGCGAGAACGGGTCGGCCTGGTCTGGACCCGCCATCACGGAGAGTGCGAGGGCGGCGTCGTCGACGGTCAAAGCGAATACCGAGATGCAATCGAGCGTGCGGCAGGCCGGCACCAGGCCGGCCGTCGAGATCATGCCGAGGCTCGGCTTCAGCCCGACGATGTTGTTGAGCATCGCCGGTACCCGGCCGCTGCCGGCGGTGTCCGTGCCCAGTGACAGCGGCACCAGTCCGGCACCCACGGCGACCGCCGAGCCTGAGCTCGAGCCGCCGGGAATGAGATCCTCGCGGATCGAATTTTTGGGGATGCCATAAGGCGAGCGCACGCCGACGAGGCCGGTTGCGAACTGGTCGAGATTGGTCTTGCCGATGATGATCGCGCCGGCCGCGCGCAGGCGTTCCGCCGCGGTCGAATCATGCGTCGGCGTATACGAGAAGGCCGGGCAGGCCGCGGTGGTCGGAAATCCCAGCGCGTCGATATTGTCCTTCACCGCGACCGGCACGCCGTAGAGCGGCAGGCTGGTGGCATCCCTTGCGGCAAGCTTCTCGGCTTCCGCGATCGCGTCCTTCTCGTCGCGCAGGCTGATGAAGATTGCGGGATCGTTGTGATCGCGGATGCGCTGATAGGTTCGCGCGACGGTCTGCGCAGGCGTGATCGTGCCCGCGCGATGCGCGGCCACAATCGCGGCGATCGTTTCAGGCTGCTCAGCCCCCATGGTGACAAAACTCCGGCAACAGGTCTTACCCGGATTGAAGCAAGCGATGTGCCATTGTGTACACAATCCGGGCAGGCGCAATGTCCCGGATATTATCGATGGATCAGTGGCTTGTTGGATATTTCGAGGATTGATGGGCCGTCGTGCCAGCGCCCTGATACGGGCATTTGCGTAAATGTTGGGCAGTCTCGATCAGGTGAAGCCGGCAAGGATCTGGAGCAGCCGCTCCCGGTTCTCCTTGCCGATCTTCTCCACGACATGCCGCTCGTGCTCGGCGGCCAGGCGCTTGAATTTGGCAAGCGCCGTCTCCCCCGGTGCGGTGAGGTGCAGCGCGTGAGAGCGGCGGTCTGCCTTCGACTTGATCCGCTTCACCAGCTTGCGCTGTTCGAGGCTGTCGAGCAGATGCACCAGCCGGGCGCGCTCGATGCCGAGACGCTTCGCCACCGCCATCTGGGAGAGGCCCGGATTGGCGCCGATGACCGTCAGCACGGAATACTGCGTCGGCTTGATGTCGACCGCGCCGAGCGTCTTGATGAAGTCCTGAAAGATCCAGATCTGGAAGCGACGCACCGCATAACCGGCGTGCCCGACCAGCGCGTCGAGGCCGATCTCGTCCGCGTCGTTCGGCCGCGCCGCGCCGTTGCCGGCACGTTTGCGTGGGGAGGGGCGGGGCTCAGTTCGGGCTGCGCTGGCTGTCACGTGATCTCTCCTGCCGTGCAACCTTAGCGCCCCGAAGGCCCCCGTGGAAGATTGTTGTTGACGACAACAATTGTCGCGCCCAACAATATGGCCAAAGCGGCCCGGAACGAGGCTGTAGCCGATCCCTGATACGGGCGAGGAGGAAACCATGACAACCGCCGCACGCGGTGACGCTTCGAGCCTGTTCGCAACACCCAAGACCGTCGCCGAGCATCGCCCCGACGGCAGCATCGTGCTGCGCTCGCCAGAACCCTTGCGCGACGGCGCGCGCTGCATCGGCGACTGGCTGGAGCATTTTGCGCGGCAGACGCCTGACACGATCTTCCTCGCCGAGCGCGACAGCGCCGACACGCCCTGGGCCACCATGACCTACGCGGGTGCCCTGCGGCGTGTGCGCGCGGCGGCGTCCTGGATTCTGGCGCAGAGCCTCAGCGCCGAGCGCCCCGTCGTCATTCTCTCCGACAACAGCATCGATCACGCGTTGCTCGCGCTGGCCGCCCAGCATGTCGGCGTTCCCTCGGCCGCGATCTCGCCGGCCTATTCTCTGATGTCGAAAGATTTCGACAAGCTCAAGGGCATGATCTCGCTGCTTCAGCCCGGCGCGATCTATGTCTCCGCCACCAAACCGTTTGCCGCGGCGCTGGCCGCGATCGAGCCGCTGCACAAAGCGCAGATCATCAGCGGCAATGCTGGCGATACCGATGCGCTTGCCTTTCGCGCCATTGCGTCAACTCCTGAAACCCTCGACGTCGCAAAAGCCTTCGCCGCGGTGACACCGGACACGATCGCAAAATTCCTGTTCACCTCGGGCTCGACCGGCACGCCGAAAGCCGTCATCAACACCCAGCGCATGCTGACCTCGAGCCAGCAGGCCAAGGCGCAAACTTGGACGTTCCTGGAGCAGGCTGACAGCGATCTCGTCATTCTCGATTGGCTCCCCTGGAGCCACACGTTCGGCGCCAACCACAATTTCAATCTCGTGCTGTGCAACGGCGGGTCGCTCTATATCGACGGCGGCAAGCCCGCGCCCGGCCTGTTCGCAACGTCACTCGCCAATCTGAAAAGCGTGATGCCGACGGTCTATTTCAACGTGCCGCGCGGTTTCGACATGCTGATCGCAGCGCTGCGCGGCGACGAGGAGCTGCGCCGCCGCTTCTTCGGCGAGGTGAAATTCGCCTTCTATGCCGGCGCCGCGTTGCCGCAGAACCTCTGGGACGCGCTCGAGCAGCTTTCGGTGGAGACTGTTGGTCGTCCGCTGCCGATGGTGTCGGCCTGGGGTTCGACCGAGACGTCACCGCTCGCGACCGACTGTCATTTCCTCGCGGAGCGCTCGGGCAATATCGGCGTGCCCATTCCCGGAACCGAGCTGAAGCTCGTCACGTCGGGCGACAAGCTGGAGGTGCGCGTGCGCGGCCCCAATGTCACGCCGGGTTATTGGAAGGCGCCGGAGCTGACGAAGCAGGCTTTCGACGACGAGGGCTTTTATCTCATTGGCGATGCCGTGAAGCTTGCCGATGCGAACAGGCCGGAGCGCGGATTGTTCTTCGATGGTCGTGTTGCGGAAGACTTCAAGCTCAATTCCGGCACCTGGGTCAGCGTCGGCACGCTGCGCGTCGCCGGCATCGCGGCACTCGCGCCGCTGGCGCAGGATATCGTCGTCGTCGGCCATGGCGGCGACGAGGTGCGCTTCCTGGTCTTCCCGAACATGGCCGCGTGCCGTGCCCATGCCGGCTTGCCCGAGACGGCAGGCGTCAACGATGTGCTTGGCGATGGGAGGGTCAGGGCTGCGATCGCGCAGGGCCTGGCGAAGCTGAAGCAGCAGGGCACCAACTCCTCCGGCCACGCGACGCGCGCGCTGCTGCTCGCCGAGCCGCCGTCGGTTGACGGAGGCGAGATCACCGACAAGGGTTACATCAACCAGCGCGCCGTGCTGACGCGGCGTGCCGATGCGGTGGCGCGGGTGAATGATGATGCGTCGGGTGAGTGGATCGGTCTGTAGCCACGGGCAGATCAGGTCAGAGTGAGGCCACGCTCTCTCCACATCGTCATTGCGAGCGCAGCGAAGCAATCCAGAATCTTTCCCCGGAGGGGCTCTGGATTGCGTCGCTGCGCTCGCAATGACGGGGATAGAGCTGCCGCCAACTAAGCCAGCCATTCTGCCGCAATATCCTGCATGATTCTTTTGTTGCTTAAGCAACTAATTTGTGCGAACCGTTCGAGACAAGGATGACGGCGGGGGAACCGCTGCGCCTGATCCTGGAGGAAACGATGCTCGGCAGAGAGGGTGCCGCGGGCAAACGCCGGCGTATGCCTGTAAGCGGCGATGCCGCGCGCTTCACGCGCGCGTCAGGTGGTGCTGCTGCCGGTCACTGCGCCGAGATTTTCGTGCAGCCGGCGCAGCAGATCGATCAGCACCTCGCGCTCGTCCTTGCTCAGGCAGGACAGCAGCCGCCGCTCGCGCTCGAACGCCGCGACGATCACCTTGTCATGGGTGGCGCGGCCCTTCGCCGTCAGCGAGATCGAATGGGTGCGGCCGTCATTCGGGTCGGTGCGGATCGACACCAGTCCGCGCTTCTCCAGCCCCGCGAGCGTCCGGCTCACCGGTCCCTTGTCAAAACCGATGACGTGGCAGATGCGCGAGGCGGGAATACCAGGCTCGATCGCCAGCAGCGACATGATCCGCCATTCGGTGACGTTGACGCCGAACTCGCGCTGGTAGAACGCGGTGGCGCTGTTCGAGAGCTTGTTGGCGATGAAGGTGATGAAAGCCGGGACGTAACGGTCGAGATCGAGCGTCGGCCCGGTTTCGGAGGGTGCGGGCCTTTGGCGGGCTCTGGTCGAAGACGGCGGCATATCGGTCTTTTGTCTCGCGGCGTGTCCGAAGACCTAAGGGCAAGCGCGGCCCTTTCACAAGATCAAAATGAGGGAGGACTTCAATGAGCGCACCTGGCTCCGCCGTATCAGGCGTCCCGCATCTCGACGTCGATCCCTTCGACATGAATTTTTTCGCCGACCCCTATCCCACGCACGAGCTGCTGCGGGAGGCAGGTCCGGTCGTCTATCTCGACAAATGGAACGTCTACGGCGTGGCACGCTATGCCGAGGTCCACGCCGTGCTGAACGATCCCGCGACGTTCTGCTCCAGCCGCGGCGTCGGCCTCTCCGATTTCAAGAAGGAGACGCCGTGGCGGCCGCCGAGCCTGATCCTCGAGGCCGATCCGCCCGCGCATACGCGGACCCGCGCCGTGCTCTCGAAGGTGCTGTCGCCGACCGTGATGAAGCAGGTGCGCGACCGCTTTGCCGCGACGGCCGAGGAGCGGGTGGACGCGCTGATCGAAAGGCGCAGCTTCGACGCGATCGCCGACCTCGCCGAGGCCTATCCGCTCTCGATCTTCCCGGATGCGCTCGGGCTGAAATCCGAGGGGCGCGAACATCTGATTCCCTACGCGAGCGTCGTGTTCAACGCATTCGGGCCGCCCAATGAGCTGCGCCGGGAGGCGATTGCGCGTTCAACGCCCCATCAAGCCTATGTTGCCGAGCAGTGCCAGCGCGAGAACCTTGCGCCGGGCGGCTTTGGCGCCTGCATTCATGCCCAGGTCGACGAGGGTGCGATCACGGCCACCGAAGCGCCGCTGCTGGTGCGCTCGCTGCTGTCGGCTGGCCTCGACACCACTGTCAACGGCATCGGCGCGGCCGTCTATTGCCTCGCGCGCTTCCCCGAGCAATGGCAGCGCCTGCGCGGCGATCTCACGCTCGCGCGTAGCGCCTTCGAGGAAGCGGTTCGTTTCGAAAGCCCGGTGCAGACCTTCTTCCGCACCACGACACGTGAGGTCGAGCTGTCAGGCGCGACGATCGGCGAAGGTGAGAAGGTGCTGATGTTCCTTGCCGCCGCCAATCGCGATCCGCGCCGCTGGGACAAGCCCGACAGCTACGACATCACGCGCCGCTCGTCCGGCCATGTCGGCTTCGGCTCCGGCATCCACATGTGCGTCGGCCAGCTCGTCGCGCGTCTCGAAGGCGAAGTGATGCTGACGGCGCTGGCGCGGCGTATCGCGAAGATCGAGATCACGGGCGAGCCGAAACGCCGCTTCAACAACACGCTGCGCGGGCTCGACAGCCTGCCGATCACCATCACCCCGGCCTGACGAGGAGCCTTGATGCCCGCCATCACTTTCATCCATGCCGACGGCCAGTCCGATCGTGTCGAAACTTCAGGCGACGAAAGCGCCATGCAGGCCGCGACCCGCCATGGTCTCGACGGCATCCTGGCCGAGTGCGGTGGCAATGCCATGTGTGCGACCTGCCACGTCTATATCGACGCAGCCTGGCTCGCGCGCCTGCCCGCGATGGCTGATGACGAAGACGCGCTGCTCGACGGCACCGCCGCCGAGCGGCTGCCGAACAGCCGGCTGGCTTGCCAGATCATGATCACGCCCGCGCTCGACGGGCTGGTGCTGAGATTGCCGGAACGGCAGGTCTGAATTCCAGAACGTGCCGGCGGCGACCGGCGCGACACACAAAGGGGAGGGAACGATGAAACACCTGAAATGGACGCTCGCGCTGGCGGCGAGCCTGATGAGCGGCGCGGCAAGCGCCGAGATCTCCGACAATGTCGTGCGCGTCGGCGTGCTCAACGACATCTCGGGCATCTTCCAGGACACCAACGGTATGGGCTCGGTCGAGGCTGCGCGGATGGCGGCCGAGGATTTCAACGGCGGCGGCAAGAACATCAAGGTCGAGATCGTCTATGCCGACCACCAGAACAAGGCCGATGTCGGCAACGCCATCGCGCGCAAATGGCTCGATGTCGAGGGTGTCGATGCCATCGTCGACGTGCCGAATTCGGCCGTCGGCCTCTCCATCAACACGCTGCTGCGCGACAGCCGCATGACCTTCCTGGCGTCGTCGACCGCAAGCTCGGATCTCACCGGCAAGGCCTGCTCGCCCAATACGATCCAATGGGTCAACGATGCCTGGGCGACCGGCAACACCACCGCTGCCGCGATGATGTCGCGCGGCGGCAAGGACTGGTATTTCCTCACGGTCGACTATGCGCTCGGCAAGGGCATCGAGGCGGAGGCGCAGAAATACATCGAGGCGCACGGCGGCAAGGTGCTCGGCTCCTCCAAGCACCCGCTCGGCACGTCGGACTTTGCCTCCTTCCTGTTGCAGGCGCAGGGCTCGAAAGCGCAGGTGATCGGCCTCGCCAATGCCGGCGGCGACACCATCAACGCGGTGAAGCAGGCTGCCGAGTTCGGCATCCAGCAAGGCGGGCAGAAGCTCGTCGCCTTCCTGCTCTTCATCAACGACGTCCATGGCATGGGCATCAAGGTCGCCCAGGGCCTCCAGCTCATGGAAGCGTTTTACTGGGACATGAACGACGACACCCGCGCCTTCGCCAGGCGATTTGCGGCGCGGGCCGGCATGAACGGCAAGATGCCGAGCGGCAACCAGGCCGGCGTCTATGCCTCGACGCTCGCTTATCTGAACGCGGTCGCCGCGACCGGCAGCGACAATGCGAAGGACGCCGTGCCCGAGATGAAGAAGTTTAGGGGCAAGGACAAGCTGTTCGGTGACACCACGATCCGCCAGGACGGCCGCGTCGTGCATCCCATGTATCTGTTCGAGGTGAAGAAGCCGGAGGAGTCGAAATATCCGTACGACTACTACAAGCTGGTCTCGACGATCCCCGCGGACCAGGCGTTTAGGCCGATGACGGAGGGCGGGTGCGAGTTGGTGAAGTAGGCGGTCTCGTGCCCCGGACGCAGCGCAGCGCGAAGCGATGCGCTGCAGAGCCGGGGCCCACGACTGCTGGGTCCCGGCTCTGCGTCGCGTCATTGCATGCCGCGCCGCGTCCGGGACACGAGAGAGGCGCCTCCTACGCCACCTTGCTACTCCCCTGCGTGATCAACCGCGCCGCGCGCTGGTCGCGGGCGTAGATCCAGAGCCAGCTCAGGGCGACGCTGAGGCGGTGGCGCAGCCCGATCAGGAAGTAGATGTGGGCGATGCCCCAGATCCACCATGCGATGGTGCCGCGCAGTTTGACCTTGCCGAAATCGATCACCGCGAGCCGCTTGCCGATCTGTGCGAGGCTACCGGAGTGCTTGTAGCGGAATGCACCTTTGTTCTCGCCACGCAGGCGCGCCTTGATGGTCTCGGCGACGTGCCGGCCCTGCTGCTTGGCGGCCGGCGCGATGCCGGGCACCGGCTTCCCCTCCCAGGCGTTGATCACAACAGTGTCGCCGATCGCAAAGATTTCGGGATGACCAGGTATCGTCAGATCGTCTTGGACCTCCACGCGCCCGGCGCGATCGCTTGGTGCACCTAGCCATTCGGCGGCGGGCGAGGCGCGCACGCCGGCGGCCCAGATCCGCGTCTTTGCTTCGAGCAGCTTGCCGCCGAATACGACGCCCTCACGGTTGATCTCGGTGACGGCCTGGCCCAGCACGACCTCGACGCCGATCTTTTCCAGCGACGCTTGCGCATAGGCCGAGAGATCATCGGGGAAGCCTGCGAGCACGCGCGGTCCGGCCTCGATCAGCACCACGCGTGCCTTGTGGGTGTCGATGTTGCGGAAGTCGGCGGGGAGCGTGTGGTGCGCCATTTCGGCGATGGTGCCGGCGAGTTCGACGCCGGTGGGGCCGGCGCCGACGATGACGAAGGTCAGCCGCGCCGCGCGTTTGGCCGGATCGGTCTCGCGCTCGGCGCGCTCGAATGCAACCAGGATGTGACGGCGCAGCGTGGTCGCGTCTTCCAGCGTCTTCAGGCCGGGGGCGAACTGCTCCCACTCGTCATGGCCGAAATAGGCATGGCGCGCGCCGGTGGCGAGCACCAGCGTGTCGTAGGGCACCTCGCTGCCGTCGTCGATCAGCACGCAGCGCCGGTCGGCATCGACGCCACTCACCGTCGCAAACAGGGTCGTCACCTCGCGCCGGTCGCGCATCAGGTGCCGGACCGGCCAGGCGATTTCGCTGGTCGCGAGCGAGGCGGTCGCGACCTGGTAGAGCAGCGGCTGGAACAGGTGATGGTTGCGGCGGTCGATCAGAGTGATGTCGACCGGCGCGCCCGCAAGCCGGTAGGTCGCCTCCAGCCCGCCGAAGCCGGCTCCGACGATGACGACGCGGTGGGGATTTGCGGCCATGATAACACCCTCGAATCTCGCTGCTGCTCTCCTTCATGTAAGTGCGCATTGGGCGCCGTAGTCCAATAGCCGTCATCAATCGCGGCATAGGCGGGGCGTATCGTCATCCCGCGAAAAAGCGCCGCAGCCTTGGTCGAAGTGAGTAGAATTATATTTCTTGCCATCCTCGATTGGGGCGAAATATGGTGCAGGGGCGGGCGCTGAGCCATTGGCGGCGCGACAGATTTTGCGTTCAATAGAGACAGACCCGGGGCGGCGATCACCCCGTTTCCGGGATCAATAATAAGGAGGGGAGTGGTTATGAGGACGGCATTCTGGCTGGCGGGCGCAGCGGCGCTGGTGCTGGCAAATCAGGCATTCGCCGGCGACACCATCAAGATCGGTTTCGTTTCGACCTTCAGCGGCCCGACCGCCGTGATCGGCAACGACATGCGCAACTCCTTCGAGCTCGCGCTGGATCACATCGGCCGCAAGATGGACGGCAAGCCGGTCGAGGTGATCTACGAGGACGACGGGCAGAAGCCCGATGTCGGCAAGCAGAAGACCGAGAAGCTGGTGCAGTCCGACAAGGTCGATTTCATCGTCGGCTACATCTGGTCGAACGTGCTCCTGGCATCGCTCAAGACCGCGGTGGACTCGCAGACCTTCCTGATCTCGGCCAATGCCGGTCCGTCGCAGCTCGCCGGCGAACTGTGCTCGCCTTACGTGTTCTCGACCTCCTGGCAGAACGACCAGACGCCGGCCGCCATGGGCCTCTATATGAACCAGAAGGGCGTCAAGAGCGTGTTCCTGATCGGGCCGAACTACGCGGCCGGCAAGGACATGCTCGCGGGTCTGAAGAGCACGTTCAAGGGTGAGGTCAAGGGCGAGGAATACACGGTCTGGCCGAGCCAGCTCGATTTCTCCGCCGAGCTCTCCAAGGCGCGCGCCTCGGGCGCCGAGTCGATATTCGTGTTCTATCCCGGTGCGGCCGGCGTGCAGTTCCTCAATCAATATGCGCAGGCCGGCCTGAAGAGCACGATGCCGCTCTACACCGCCTTCACGGTCGACGAGCTGTCGCTGCCGCTCCAGAAGGAGAACGCGCTCGGCGTGCCCGGCGCGCAGGAATGGGTCAACGATCTCCCGAACGAGCAGAACAAGCGCTTCGTCGCCGACTACCGCAAGAAGTACACCAATCTGCGCCCGACCTATTACGGCGCGCAGGCCTATGACGCGGCCCAGCTCATCAACAGCGCGGTGGTCGCTGTGAAGGGCGACACCAGCAAGAAGGACGCGATGAAGGCCGAGATGGAGAAGGCCAACTTCAAGTCGCTGCGCGGCCCGTTCAAATACGGTAAGAACCACATCCCGGTACAGAGCTTCTATCTCCAGGACGTGGTCAAGGACGGCGAAGGCCAGCTCTCGCTGAAGACGGTCGCGACGATCGTGGAAAACGACCAGGATCGCTTCCACGACAAGTGCGCGATGAAGTGAGTTGATGCCTCTTCCCCTCTCCCCGCCTGCGGGGAGAGGGTCAGGGTGAGGGGGGGTCTCCGCGGGGACGAAGGTCGTTGTATTCCTCGATAGTCCCCACATCGTCATTGCGAGCGCAGCGAAGCAATCCAGACTGTCTCCGCGGAGGGACTCTGGATTGCTTCGCTGCGCTCGCAATGACGTGTTGAGAGAACGTTGCTCCTGGGGACATATGACTCGCGGAGAGTCTCCCTCACCCGGAATTTGCTGCCGCAGATTCCGGCCTCTCCCCGCAGGCGGGGAGAGGCGAAGACCTACACCCGTGGCATGCTCGCAGGCCTTACCTCGCGGGCCTGCGCCGCGAGCCTGATCCCGGCATTGGCTGCGCCAAATCCCTGATAATCCCGTCGTTCCACGATCTCGAAGAAGAAGCGCTCATCGAAGATGTGGGTGTAGACCTGGAAGAACTCGCCGTCGCCTTCGCGGTCGTAGAGGATGTGGTTAGCGCGCAGCTGCGCCATCAGGTCGGGCGCGAGGTCGTATTTGGCTTCGATGTCGTCGTAGTAGTTATCAGGGATATCCAGGAAATCCGCGCCACGCTTGCGCATCGCGGCGACCGTCGCAAAAATGTCCCGGCAGGAGAACGCGACGTGCTGCACGCCCGAGCCGAAGAACTCCGAGATGAAACGCGCCGGCAGGGTGCGGTTGGCGGATGAGCCGTTGAGCACGAAGCGCAGGCTCTGGTCGGCGTTGATGACGGCCTGACTCTGCACGAGGCCACGCGGGTCGGCGATCTCCATCTGCGGCAGCCGCTTCAGGTCGAGGATGCCGGTGTAGAACAGCAGCCAGGACAGCATCTCGTCGTAGGGCATCGACTGCGCGATGTGATCGACGGCAAGCAGGGCGTCGGCGTTCGCGTCACTTGCGACCGGCTCGAAATCGGTGTCCCAGTTCTTGCCGGCCTGATCGAGGAAATAGAGCAGGCTGCCGCCGACGCCATGGATCGCGGGAATCTCCAGCTCGCCCGGCCCGACCGGCTGGTAGAAGGTGCGCGTCTTCAGCGCTTCGGCGCGCTGCATGGCAAGACCGGCATTGTCGACGTCGAGCGCAATCGCACAGACGCCGGGGCCGTGCGTGACGTAGTGCGAATGCGCAAAGCCGTCGGTCTCACAATTGATCACGAGCTCGACCTTGCCCTGCGACCAGCGCTCCACGGCCTTGCTGCGATGCTTGCCGGTCTTGCGGAAGCCCAGCTGCGCGAACAGGCGGGCGAGGTCGACCGCCTTGGTCTCGTTGACGGCAAACTCGATGAAGCCGGTGCCATGGCTCTTCGCCTTCGGCGCCAGCGGCTCGCTGACAAGCTTCGGCCAATCCGGTGCGAGCTGGTCCTCCAGCAGGATCAGCGAACGCAGGCCGTCGACCGCGGTCTGCGCGGATGAGCCGGCGCGGAACTGGTCGTTGAAGATTTCGAGCGACAGCGGCCCGGCATAGCCGGTCGCCGCGATGGCCTGCATGAATTCACCGACCGGGAGGTCGCCCTGACCGGGGAAGGAGCGGAAGTGCCGGCTCCACGAGAGGATGTCGAGCTCGAGCTTCGGCGCGTCGGCGAGCTGCACCAGAAAGATCTTGTCGCCGGGGATCGAGGCCATGGCGCGAACCGGAAAGCCGGGCGCGAGTGCATGAAAGCTGTCGAGGATGACGCCGATCGCGGGATGATCGGCGCGGCGTACGATCTCCCAGGCGTCGCGGTAGTCGTTGACATGGCGGCCCCAGGCCAGCGCCTCATAGCCGACGCGCAAGCCGCGCTTGGCCGCGCGCTCGCCGAGCTCGCGAAAATCGTCCGCGGCGCGATCGATGCCGCCGAGCGAGGCGGGCGAGACGTTGGAGCAGATCAGCAGCAGGTCGGTGCCGAGCTCCTGCATCAGGTCGAACTTGCGCTCGGCGCGGGCAAAGTTGCGTGTCCGCTGCGGCTCCGGCATGCCCTCGAAATCGCGGAACGGCTGGAATGCGCAAATCTCGAGATTGAGGTCCTTGCACAGCTGTGCCACCTCGCGCGGGCCCGAGCCGAACGATAGCAGATCGTTCTCGAAGATCTCGACCGAGTCGAACCCGGCTGATGCGATGGCGCGGAGCTTTTCGTCCAGGCTGCCTGAGAGCGAGACGGTCGCGATCGAACGCTTGTTCATGCTGCGTTGTCCTCCATGGCGCCGCCAAGAAAGAGCTGGCCGATGCGCGGATCGTTCAGAATTCGCTTCGCGCCGTCGACCATGCGGGTCTGGCCGAGCTCGAGCACGATTCCGATGTCGGAAATCTCCAGCGCCGAGCGCGCGTTCTGCTCGATCATCAGGATGGTGACGCCGCGGTCGCGCAAGCTCTTCAGGATGTCGAAAGTCTGTTGCACCATCAGCGGCGATAGCCCGATCGAAGGCTCGTCGATCAGCACGAGTTTGGGCTCGAGCAGCAGCGAGCGCGCGATCTCGAGTTGCTTCTGCTCGCCGCCGGACAGTGTGGAGGCCTGCTGCGCCGACTTGCGGCGCAGCGCGGGAAACAGGTCGAGCGCGGCTTCGATCCGTGCGGACAGGTCGATGCCCTTGCCGGCGGAGACGCCGCCGAGCTCGATATTGTGGCGCACCGACAGTTCGGGAAAGATGTTGCGGCCCTGTGGCACGTAGCAGATGCCGGCATTGAGCAGCGCGCGCTGGTTCAAATTGGTGACGTCACGGCCGGCAAAGCTGATCTTGCCTTCGCGCAGCTTCAACAGGCCGAAGATCGCCTTGAACACCGTCGACTTGCCGGCACCGTTGGGGCCGATGATGGTGGTGATGGTCGCCTGCGGCACGGCGAAGGTGGTGCCGTTCAGGATCGTCATCTTGCCGTAGCCGCCGACGAGATTGTGAACCGAGAGGATCGGGTCGCTCATGATGGCTTCCTAATGTCCGAGATAGGCTTCGATCACGGCGGGATTTTTCCGCACTTCATCCGGCCGCCCCATCGCCAGCACCTTGCCCTCCGCCATCACCATCACGCGCGAGCACAGCGACATCACGAATTCCATGTTGTGCTCGATCACGACGAAGGTCGCGTTCTTCTCGCGGTTGATCGCGACCAGGCGATCCTTCAGGTCCGACAGCATCGACGGGTTGACGCCGCCGGCGGGCTCGTCGAGCAGCACGAGGCGTGGCCCGCCCATGAAGGCCATCGCGGCATCGAGCAGTTTTTGCTGGCCATAGGAGAGCCCGCCGGCCGGCTCGTCGGCGAGATGGTCGAGCTTGAAGAAGCCGATCATCTGGTTCGCGGTCTCGGTCAGCCCGGCGTCGGAGCGGCCGACCAGGCGCGAGGCCATATTGCCCTGGTGCTCCTGCCCTGCGAGGATCAGGTTCTCGCGCACCGAGAGCTTTGGGAAGACCTGCAAGAGCTGGAAGGTGCGGCTGACCCCGAGCTTGTTGAGCTCGGCGGGACGCAGGCCCGTGACCACCTTGCCGTCGAGCTTGACCTCGCCGCCTGATGGTGTGAGCTGGCCGAGGATGCAGTTGAACAGGGTCGACTTGCCGCAGCCGTTCGGGCCGATCAGGCCGAGGATCTCGCCCTCGCGGACGTCGAATGAGACGCCGTCGACCGCGCTGATGCCGCCGAAATTCTTCTTGATGCCGGTGACTTCCAAGACCGCGCTCATTGCACCGTCTCCAGCCGGGACTTTGCGACGGCGCGCAGCGCGGAGGCCGCCTTGGTGCGGCGCTCGGCGAGATAGCGGTCGAGAATTCCCAGAATGCCGGTCGGCGACCAGATCAAGAGCAGCATCACCGCGACCGCGTAGAGCATCAGATAATACCCTTCCGTGAAGCGCAGCCATTCCGGCAACAGCACCGCGATCATCGCGCCGAGGAAGGGCCCGAAGTAGAAGCCGGCACCGCCGACGATCACCATCATCAAGAGGTCGAGCGAGAGCGACAGGTTGAACGGCACGGGATCGATATATTGCGTCAGCGGCGCATAGAGCGCGCCGGCGACGCCGCCGAGCGCCGAGCCGATCGCGAAGGCCATCAGCGTATAGCGCCTTGTGTCGACGCCGAGCGACTGCGCGCGCAGCGGATTTTCGCGCAATGCCATGAAGGCGCGGCCCCAGGGCGAGCGGATCAGCCACCACACCGCCAGCGACACGATCGCAAGCGAGCCGAGGCAGACATAATAGAACGGCAGCGGCTTACTGGTCGCGATGCCGAAGATGTGCGGCCGCGGAATGTTGGAGATGCCGTAGATGCCGCCGGTGAGCCAGCTCTCGTTGCGGAACACCAGGAAGGCGAGGGTGGAGAAGGCGAGGGTGACGAAAGCGAGGTAATGGTGCTGCACGCGCAGCGCGGGATAGCCGAGCACCCAGCCGACCGCGAAGCTCAAGGCAATCGCGACCACGATCGCCGCCGGCAGCGGCCAGCCATGGGTGGTCATGATCGCGGCCGCATAGGCGCCGATGCCGACGAAGGCCCCTTGCGCCAGCGAGACCTGGCCGGCATAGCCGAGTGTCAAATTGAGCCCCATCGCGGCGATGCTCATCACCGCCCACTGGCTCAGGATGAACAGGCCGTAGCGGTTGAAATTCATGGGGACGATGATCAGGCCGGCAATGACGATGAGGCCGAGCGCGATCTTCAACGGTTTGGCGAAGCCGCTCATACGGTGCGCTCCTCGGCGCGGCCGAGCAAGCCCTGCGGCCGGAACAGGATGACGGCGATCAGGAAGATCATCGGCACGGCGGCGCGGTACTGCGTCGAGACATAGGCGGCCGCGAGATTGTCGAGCACGCCGATCAGGAGGCCGCCGGCGATGGCGCCGCGCACCTGGTTGAAGCCGCCGACGATCGCGGCGATGAAGGCGGCCTGGCCGAGCACCTCGCCGGAGGAGAATTTTGCGAGGTAGATCGGCGTGATCAAAAGCGACGCCAGTGCGACCAGGAAGGCGTTGATCAGGAACGTCAGCAGGATCATGCGCTCGACCGGGACGCCGATGATGCGCGCCACCGTCGGGTTCTGCGCCGCCGCCTGCATCTGGTGACCGAGCGACGTGCGGTTGAGAAGGCTCGTCAGGCCGAAGACGGCAAGAATGGCGAGGACGAGGACGCCGATGCTTTGCAGCGATACGACATGTCCGAGAATGGAGATATCACCGGTCGGCACGATCGAGGGGAAGGGCGAGGCCTCCGCGCTGAAGAACTGCTTCACGGCCTCCTTGATGCCGATCGCAAGCGCCATCGTCGCGATCGCCAGCGGCAGCACGCCATGGCGCATCATCGGATCGACCAGCAGCATCTTGAAGGCGAGGCCCAGCAGGAGCATCGAGAGCAGGATGCCGAGGATGATCGCAAGCCAGAACGGCGCGCCGGCATGCATAGCCGCC
Source organism: Bradyrhizobium sp. 61 (assembly GCF_023073075.1). Lineage (NCBI taxonomy): Bacteria > Pseudomonadati > Pseudomonadota > Alphaproteobacteria > Hyphomicrobiales > Nitrobacteraceae > Bradyrhizobium > Bradyrhizobium sp. 61. The sequence goes on from NZ_JADPIU010000120.1 coordinate 34,688, forward strand.
AGCATCAGGAACGCCGGCAGCATCACGAACTCGCCTTGCGCGAAGTTGATGGTCTGCGAGGTCTGCCACAGCAGCGTGAAGCCGACCGCGACCAGCGCATAGATCGCGCCGGTGGCAAGTCCCGCGACCAGAAGGTCGAACAGATTGGACATTTTCCCCTCTCTCTTCTCCCTCTCCCCGCTTGCGGGGAGAGGGGTGGGGTGAGGGGGAGTCTCCGCAAGGAC